>CAYGUN010000024.1:0-17296 GCA_964353025.1 uncultured Bacteriovoracaceae bacterium | reverse complement strand
CCGCCAGAATTTATGCAGATAATTTTCAGGATAGAGAAAACTTAGTTTATAACGAGCTGGCCTTCAATGAAGAAGACCCCAATACTGGCAATCGAGTTGAGCATATTGTGAATTTCGCCTGGGGACAGACTAAAGGTTTTACCTTTGGTGGGTCATTTTCGATTTCAGAAGCTGAAACGCAAGAGTACTACCCCCTTTATAACCCTAATAATACTGGCCGCTGGCCCACCACTGTGACCTCGCAAAACATTACAGTATCACTTGGTTATGTTTGGTAATCCTCTCAAGAGCTGCTGCTAAGTATCCGATATAAGAGACTTGAAGGGAGAGAAGATGCGACTTAAAGTCTTTTTTTTGACATTTTTTATTATAGTCAGTAGTTTTGCTCAAAAAGAATGCCCTCTACCAGAAGAGGACAATTGGTTCGAGAGTTTCATTTCTATCTTTCGCTATAATAAACATCACGCAGTAAAAAAGTCTGATTTGAAAAAAACTATTTATTCCGAAAAAGTTTCAATTGAGCAAATAAAAGAAGAAATTAAAAATAAAAACAAAAATAGCTCTGTTCAGTTGTTTGGTTTTAATTTTTCTATTCCCATGGAATACAAAGAAGATATAGAGCACATTTTTCAATTCAATACCTACAGAAATAACTGTTGTGGCAATATAGATGAATACCTCTACAGTCTTGGGAAATTGAAAACGACCAATTGCTGCGAACAAGCTATGAGTCTTAAAAATAAAAAGATTGAAAAAATAAAAGAAACCATGCAGTCTTGTAGTCCCCAAATAGAATGCCTACTTGAAAAAGCTTTTCCTGGCAATAACGGTTATCTTACACTCTTTCTAAAAAATAAATACAATCTTAACCGCTCTGACTACTATACTTGGGGTGATGAGAATATGAACTTTACAGAAGATGAACTAGATAAAGTTTATGAAACATTTAGTGAGCTTCCTCTTTCTCTTTTTCAACATACACGTGAATCTTCTTTCGAAATACATAAAGCTGAAGGAACTAACGAGAAATTAACAATAGCAGCAGCGCTTGGGAGTAAAATAATGCTGTACCCTAAATGGATTCAAAAAACTTCAAATGAATCCAAGTATACTCTTTTACATGAAATTGGTCATACAATTGATACAAAGTTTATTGAAGAATACAAAAAACTCCCCTTTACTACTAATAATCCATATGACCGCAGTGATAAAAGAAATTTTAAAAAATATGAAAAAAACAAAAAGTTAAATTCAGTTTCAAAGTATTCTCGAGAGAGTGTTAAAGAGAACTTTGCTGAAGCCTTTACTCAATATAGATATGCGCCAAAAAGACTCAAGAGACTTTCTCCTGAGAAGTATGAATTTTTTAAAAATAAAGTTTTTAATAATATTGAGTTTATTGATAATTAGTCTAGTAACACGTCAGTTCAAACTTCAAGCAGCACAGACAAAAAAGAATCAATACAGTGGAACAAGCTCATCATCTCGCATCCAAGTGGTTAAACTATAGCGTTCACTTACGACAGGCTTCACTTCATGATAGATATGGCCCGCAAAGAAGATGGCCATTGAGCCCTTTTTAGGTAAAATCTCACAATCGATTTTCATCTTATCGTCTTTATTAAAAAGCACTAACTCTCCCCCAGCGGGACAATCATTGAGATAAAAAATACAAGTGACCAAACGGTTATTGGTTTTTTGATGTTGGTCGATATGCTTTTTATAAAATCCACCCGTGCTATAAAAAGCAAATTGAGACTCAAAACGCTTAAGCGAGAGGTAAAAATTTTGATTCATAGTTTGCATCAGCTCACTTAAAATAAAATGCAACTCAGGGAGCTCTTCCCAGTTTTCAATCCAATGAGTTTGAGAATCTCTGATTTCTGGTTCAATGGCCAGTTGGTGCCCTTTACCAATGCCTGCTGTATTTAGTTGTTTGCGGCTCATGGTTTCAAGTAGAGAGGTGCAAAGATCAGATGTGAGGACATTTTCTTGGCAATGCCAGGATTTGGATTCAAGGTTAGAGATTAGTGAGTCGGTGAAAGTCATGGCTTCAATTATCACAATCATAAGTTTCGGAGAAGGGAAAAGCTTATATCTGAGCGAAAAAATCGGGCTTGAGCATAATATTCAACATATAGACTCAATTCCCTCCTGCTTTTAAAATAGGAGTATTGAATTTTTCATAGGAGAGAGCGTGGATTCATCCCTCATTCAGAGTCTTTTTAATTTCATGTCGAATAATATTTTCTTTATCATTTATGGATTTGCTCTATTAGAGGTTTATCTCATCGTCTCTATATATCTCATGATGAAAAAGCATGAGAATGTCTTAATGGATGTGAGTGATAATCTCTTAAAGGGATTTAAAGATGCTCCTGATTATGATTCCACTCAAAATATTCATGAAAAAATTCAAGCGGCCCTGGATTATATTAACCACAAAGTGGCCACGAATGATGAGTTTAAAACTGAGTTTGCCAAAAATGCGAGTACTGTTAGCCGCAGACCTTTCTATGCCAGACATTACAAAATTGAAATCTTTGCTAGTGTGATTTCAACCTTGGTTCAAGTTTTTCCTTTGCTTGGAATCTTGGGCACCATTCTGGCCATTGCTCAGACTGCTTTTGAAAAAGGGGCCGTTGATGTGTCCTCTTTATCGAGTGCTTTTATTTTGGCCATGGATACCACCATTTTAGGGATAACGTTTTCAATTATCTTTATGGTGATTGAAAGTACCTTTCAGCCCAAGATTGAAAGAATCATTACAGAGAGTATTTATTACAAGCAGATTGTCGCTAAAATTAATATGCCAAAATAGGAATGACTGTGGAGCAATTTCCAAGACTATATAAAAGACCCAAGAAATCTCAGATCTCACTGACTTCCCTGTTGGATTTATTATTTGTCATGATCTTCGTCTCTTTGTTGCAACAAAAAGCACCGTCAACGCCAATACCAGTTAAAGCGCCAGCTCCCATTGCTGAAAAGAAAGTTGAGTCAAAACCAACTCCGACGCCAGCTCCAAAACCATTGATAAAAGTGCCTGTCGAAGCTGAGTTTCATTTCTATGCCACTGATGCCAATAGAAATATCCCTGAAGGAAAATACCTCATGCAGGGAAGTTATGACCAAAAAGATGGAAGTCTTAGATTAGGTGGCGTGGGTTGGTTACAAAGACCCAAGAATTACGATATGGTTCCTTTATCTGGAAAAATTGGGCCAAGTCAAAAAACTTTTAGAGGAAGAATTGAGTTTCAAAGCTGCAAAGAGTTCACATTGACCAGGACCTCAACTTCTAATAGCTCTGAAGTCAGTGGGAAATGGGAAGGCAGTTATGATTGCGCTCAAGGGGCCACGGGCCTTACTCTAACTATTTTGTAAAAAATTCTAAGGAGATAAAATGCTTACTTCAGTCTATGTTGGTTTACTAGGTCTACTCTATATGAAAATGTCCCTCGATGTTATTAAAAAGCGACGCTCTCTACAAATTTCTCTGGGAGCAGGTGATAATAATCAAATCCAGCCCTGGGTAAGTGCTCACTCAAACTTTGCGGCCTATGTCCCCTTTCTGGTGGCGATGCTTTATGCATTGGAATCAGCTCTTAATGGTTCAATTGGCCTAGTCTTAATTTTTGGAACGGCGATTCTGGCCGGTCGGATTTTGCATTACGCTGGTGTGGCCCGAGAAAAAACAAATTTTAAATTAAGGCAAATTGGCATGCATTTAACCTTATGGCCCATGCTACTTATGTCACTTTTACTTATCTATCTCGCTTGCGTTTCTTTGTTTGCAGACCCAATAGAGTACGTATAGAGACAGGGAATAAGTACTAAGGTAATAATTGTTCCAAAAGCAAGCCCCCAACCCATAGTCAGCATCATCTCTGCTAACATTGAATCGTACCCCGCGATACCATAAGCTGTGGGTAAAATACCAACCACTGTAGTAAGGGTCGTGACAACAATAGGCCTAAGCCTTGTGGCCGCAGTGGCCGCAATGGTTTTAAGATCATTATCACGCTCATTCTTTGAAACTTGAAAATCCATTTTATCAATCATCACAATGGCATCATTGATAACCACACCAATCATCCCTAGCGCTCCAATGGCCGCAAAGAAGCCATAGATTTCCATCGAGTGGGCCAATAAAACAAAAATCACCCCGGCCAGGCCAAAAGGAACAATCAGAAGAACGAGGATAGGTTTCGTCATAGAATCAAACATTAAAATTAAGATTAGATAAATAGCTAAAATGGTCATCACAATTGAATAAAGAAATTCCCCCTGGCTCTCTCGAGAGTCTTCAATCTCACCTTTAAAACTTAAGATGGTCGTTGGATACTTCTGAGTGATAACAGGGAAAACTTTATCCTCTAAAAGTTCAGCCACTTCAATGGGAGTGGTATTGGCCACATCTTTAATATTGGAATAGACCATCGTGGTTCTTTTATAATTGGTGCGCTTAATATTAACCGGTCTTTGGACTTCTTGCATTTCTACCAGGCGTGACAAAAGAACTAATTCACCTTGATTATTTTCAACCCTTAAATCTAAAAGCTCTTTCAAGTTTTGCTTGGCCTCATCTGGCACACTTAATCTAACATCCACTTCTTCATCTGATTTATTAATGGAGTATAAAATACTGCCTTCAACAAAAGATCTCAAAGTGGTGGTAATTTTTCCGGGAGCGACATTTAAGCGCATCATTTCATCTTGCTTTAATTTAAATAAATACTCTCTCTTAACTAGTGGCTCTTCTAACTCCACACCGTCTAGCTGTGGCATTGCCTTCATCTTTTCAAATAAGGCATTGGCCACAGCCCCCCTTTTTGCATCATCACTTTCTTGAATTTGTAGCTCAATAGCAAAACCAGAGTCATGTCCCCATCGACCTTTGACGAATTTCACTTCCTCTAATCCTGGAACATCTTTTGCTCGCCCTTCCCAAGCGGCAATAAGTTTATTTAGGGCCACTGTTCTCTCATCCAATGGAAAGAGTTCAACTAAGATAGAGGCCTCATTTTCTTTGACCTCTCCACCACGTCTGTTTTGTCCGACTGCGGTTCGCACTCCCACCACGTTTTCCTTGTCGCTTACAAACATCTGCTCTAATGGATAAATCAGATCAGACGTCTCATCCCTAGTGGTTCCTTTGGGTGCTTTGACTTTTATGATAATTTCTTCACTTTCTTCTCTTGGAAACATTTCAAACCGCAATTGGGTTTTAAATAAATAACCAGCAGTCAACAGCATCACCACAAAGGCAGAAAGAACTAAACCTCTATGGTGAAAAATTTTATAAAGAAAATTTGCATAACGTCTTTCATATTTTTTAAACCAAGACTTAGAGTTATGCTCAATATTTTTGCCTGCGCTTAAGTGAGAAGGCAGAATGAATAAGGATTCAAGCAAGGAACCTGTGAGCATTAAAATAACAATTAAAGGAATATAGGCCACCAGGCGCCCAAAAAAGCCTTCGAAGAAAATAAGTGGAACAAAGGCCACACAAGTAGTGATGATGCTGGCAAAAATGGGTTTAATGACTTCGCTGGTTCCAATAATTCCCGCATCAACAGCACTTAGTCCCTGGTCGCGCTTGCGAGAAATATTCTCTGCAATAATAATGGCATCATCGACTACGATCCCTAAAACAATGATGATTCCCGCCAGAGTCATATTATTTACGGTGTAGCCTGCAATATGGGCGATAACCAAGGTGAAGGCCATAGAAAAAGGAATTCCCATGGCCACCCAAATACCCGACTTAAAATCTAGAAATATAAAAAGAATAATCAGAATGAGCACAAAACCCAAGATGCCGTTAGAAGCAATAATATTAATTCTATTTTTTACCGCGTAAGACTCATCATCCATCATGACAATTCCCAGAGGAGTATTTTCATTATCTTTTTGAATCTTTTTAATAAGTGTGGTCACAGCTTTTTGGGCGGTTAAAATATCAGTGGAAACACTTTTTCTAATATTAAGAAAAACTCCCTCATGGCCATTGATTTTAAAAATCGAAGTAGAGCTTTCAAAACCATCCTGAATAGTTGCAATATCTCCCAGGCGAATGCCATGTCCTTCATAATTTGAGCGCAAGATAAGAGATTTAAGGGACTCCACATCTTCCAATTCATTATGGGCCGTGACTTTGCTCTCCCCTTTATCTTTTAAAGTTCCAATGGGAACTCGAATATTATTGGCCTGAATTTGATCTTTGACTTCAGATAAGGAAATTTGCAGACGCTGCTTATCCTTGGGGTCCACTAAAATTTGTAGTTCTGGTTTTAAGTAACTTGAACGCTCAATGGAGCTAATTTCAGGCTTGGCCAATAATTGGCTTTCAAAGCTTAAAACTAACTGCTGTAATTCGGCCCGGGCCTTGGTATCTAATCTTTTATGATCCTTGTGGTAAAGCCCCACGTCTAAAATGGCCTTCTCTGAACTTTTAAACTGTCTTATATTGGGGAGGTCTCTGACTTCAACAGGAAGCTTCACTCTTAAGACTGCATCCTTTATGTCTTGAACCACTTCGTTCAAATTGGGATAGTTTTCATCAACGGTTATTCTAAAGCTACTAGAGCCCACACTTGAAGTTGACTCAATTTCATCGATTCCCACTACACCCTTTAGTTCATCTTCAATGGGCTTCGTAATAAAAAGTTCTACATCCTCAGCTGGAGCCCCAGGATAAGTCACACTTATTCGAATCCAGTTACTAGCAAACTCAGGCATCTCCTCTTTTCCCACAACAAACCAAGTCGCAATTCCTAACAGGAAAAGACCAAAGAAGAGGACATTCGCAACTAATGGTCGATTACAAAAATAACGGACGAGATTTAACATGAACGAATTATAGCCTTGCTTTGATTTGAAGTAAAAAAAGGGGCCCAATTTCTGGGCCCCTTTTATTTCGGAGGGAATTATAAATGACTACACAGGCGGTTGTCTCAGGAGAGGAAGCAAACGGTTGTTCCAGCTTTAGTTTTGGGTCTGTCGAGGGAACGGGTGGCCCATGCATTGACGTTCTTAAATTGGGAGAGGTTAAGAAAGTCATGGGCCTGGTAAAACTGGTCCAAGCAGACAATCCACGGGACGATGGACATGTCTGCAATTGTGTAGTCATCTCCGACTAGGAACTTGCGTCCAGCTAGTCTTTTATCTAGGACACCCATAAGTCTTTTGACCTCCTTGCTGTATCTCTCGATGGGATATGGGTGATCTATTTTATCTGTTGCGTATTTAAAAAAGTGACCAAACTGACCGAACATCGGACCAATTCCTCCCACTTGAAAGAATAGCCATTGCAGTGTTTCACTTCTCAGGCGAGCATCTTTCGGGAGGAATTGTCCGGTTTTTTCGGCCAAGTATAAAAGAATAGCTCCTGATTCCATGATGGCCAGGGGGGATCCATCGGGCCCATCCGGGTCAACGATAGCAGGAATTTTTGAGTTGGGGTTAATTCGAATGAATTCGTCAGTGAATTGATCGCCTTCCATAATATTAATTGTGTGCGCGTCGTAGGCAAGCCCCATTTCCTCAAGAGCTATTGATACTTTTTGTCCATTTGGTGTTGCTAGTGAATATAATTGAATTTTCTTGCTCATCATCTTTCCTTTTAGTTAAGGGCCTCGTTACCCTTCAAATCTGAAACTAGAATAAATCTAATATCCCCCTTAGTTGTCAGCCAATTGTCAGTTGTTTGTGAAAGAATTCAAGTAGTTATAACTCGTAGTCACATGAGAGGTATTGCAATTATTTCAAAGAGTTAGATATTTACTTTGATTTTTAATGCCAGGCGCAGTAAAAGAATTGTCAAAACTAATAAGGATGACACATGAAGACCTTGATCTTTCTACTTTTGATATCAGTATCCCTTTATGCTCAAACTAAACAACAATACTTGCAACAGCAAGACATTGTCGGTGCAAACCAGAGCAATCAAAGAACTTATTCCATTGAACAACAATATTTTGTTAATCCTGATACCAATTTAGCAGGTTGGTACAACGTTGTTGTACCTGGAAACACTTATCAATTTAGTGGAGCTGGCGTAAAGGTTGCCATTATTGATACTGGTGTTAATTATTACTCTTCTACTCTTAAGAATAATATTAGTTATCAATATTATAATTACCCACAATGGGATCAAAGAAATTGGGCCCCAGGAATTAACTACTCAGCTGAAAATGTTTATCCACTTGATGATCATGGACATGGAACTCACGTAGCAGGGATCATTAAGCTCATTGCACCTGAAGTAAAAATGATGGTGTATAAAGTTTTTGATAAGGATGGCAACACAACTAATAGTACTATTAGACAGGCCATTCGAGACGCGGCCAAAAATGGGGCACAAATTATTAATCTTTCTCTCGGTGGACTAACAGACAACGCAGGTGCAAAGATATGGGATGACCTACTTGATCCAAACTCTGCCTTTCTTAAAAATGTCACTCTGGTTATTTCTTCTGGTAATTATTTTAAGAACAACGATTTTGAACAATACTATCCTGCTAATGTAAAATCTCACAATGCCATTACAGTATGTGCCAGCGATAAAAATAATAAGCTCGCAAGCTTTAGCCACTACGGAAAAGAACAAGTCGATATTTGTGCTTTTGGAGTAGATGTTCTCTCTCTCGATATTAATGGAGAATCTTTTACGGCCAAAAGTGGAACTTCCATGTCTGCCCCATTTATCACCGGAACCTTGGCCTTACTTAAACAGGCCAATCCTGGACTAAATCCAGCTCAGCTGAAATGGATCCTTTATCAATCGGCCAAAAAATTTACTGACCTGGCCATTACCGCCAACACAACAGCAGGTGGTGTGTTAGATGTGAATGCAGCTCTTAATATGGTCTTTAACTCATTCTACTCTATCCAGGAGAGAAGGATAAGAAAGATGGAATACCAGCCCAGTAGAAACCCCAAGCTTTAAGCTCAAGTATATTTAAACTTACCTCTCTATTGAGCCGATAAAGACTTGATGATTATCGTATTATTTTTGACACAATTTCTTTATGCAAATCCTCCTATTGATGGAGGGAGGAAGGCGACTCTTTCTGAGTTCCTCGAAGTTGGAAGCTTTACCGTCAAACTAGAAAGTATGAGAACAGGTACTTGTAGTATCACTAAAGTAAACTCTTACCAAACTTTAACATCAGCTCACTGTTTGCTTCATTATGAAGATGCTGAATTCAAAGAGCAATATCAAGTTGGTAGAGTTATAACTGATGCCACTTTAGTGGCCTTGATGGGCGCTGTAACAAAAATTCACATTCACCCTAAATATAAAGAAGCCGTCATTAAATATGAAGAAGCTTTAAAAAGTGGGAATAATGATGAAATTCAAAAATGGAATAAATTGAGAGCACTCTACGACATAGGTTTTCTTGAATTTAAAAAGCCAGAAATTAATACAACCGTTTATCCCAAAATTATTTCAAAAAACACTCAAATTAAAGAGAGGAAAAAAATAAAGTTTTGGGGTTATGGAGATACTAGAATTGTTTATAAAAAAGACTACACCGGTAATTATGCATGGACAGGAGAGAGTAAAAATCAGGAACTTCATATTGGTCAAAATGAATGGGTCAATTGTCCTCGAGATATTTCCCCAAAAATAATTAATCAAACAGAAGAACTATCTAACTCACTCTATGAGCTACTTGAAATTAAATCAATCAGAAGACATATCATTACAGATGAAGAAGAAACCATTATCGGTGATGGTACCCAAGTTGTGCTCAAAGGAGATTCTGGCTCGATGGCATTTGAAGAAGATATAAATGGAAACTTGGTTATAACAGGGGCAGCATCATATATTAGTGTCATTGATAAAGAGAAACCTCTTCATACCAAATATAGAATTTATCAAGATAACAACCTGATCGTTGAACAGGAAGTTGAATCTTTACAAAAACAATGGTTTGCTTTTGCAGACAAAAGTGTTGATATCAAAGTGATAAATGAAGACCTCAAAAAAAGAGGACTCCTCAATAACGATGGTTCTTTAAAAGAAGGGATAAAGCTAGAAAGAGAGTATAGTAAAATTACGAGAGCTTATTTCTCTGATCTCTCACACCCTGATAATGCTGCATTTATTAAAAGTGTCTTTCCAGACTTTGATAAAGACTAACTCTCTTCTTTCAATAAAAACTTAGATAGCCTCTGCACCGCACTCTCTAATGCATCTCTTTCTTCATCTTGGTTAAAGAGAGTATCCACGTGGTGGAAGATTTTGTGAGACTCTTTGACGATAATATCGATTTCTGCGTTATAGGTTTTAGGCATTTTATACAAAATAATGCGTCCCACATGGTGAGGGTTATTCTCTAACTCAAATAAATGCTCTTTAGGAAACTCGTCATTACCAATAATATACATAGAGATTATCTATCGCTCTTTTTGGTGCCTCGTAAAGGTTTTTTTGCTAGAATCGGCCTATGTATAAAAAAGGTCTTTGTTGGATTCGCCGTGATATTAGGCTCCACGATCATCATGCTCTAAGTGCCGCTATTGCCAACTGTGATGAGGTTCAACTCATTTTTATTTTTGACAGCAAAATTCTCTCTAAACTACCCAAAAACGATAGAAGAGTGAGCTTTATCCATGAGTCTTTAGAATTCATTGAAAATGAGCTCAATAAGAAAGGGGCCTCGATAATTATCCGCCATGGAGATCCGATTGAAGAAATTCCCATGGCCATGCTTAAATATAAATGTGATGCCCTCTTTTTTAATAAAGACTTTGAACCCTATGCCCTCAAACGTGACAAGAAAATCAAATCTCTCATTAAAAATGCTCATGAATATCTTGACCACGTCTATTATGAACCCAAGCGAATCTTAAATGGCAAAGGTGAGGTTTATAAAGTCTTTACCCCTTACAAAAAGAAATGGTTAGAAGAGCTTAAAAATGAAGATAATCAAGTGGCCCTGTATAAATGTGCTCTTAACCAATTTAGCGAGGTTACTAATAAGCACTCTCTTTTGAAATTTGATTGGATGGAGGAGATAGGTTTTGAAAAAACCACCAATGCTCTTCAAGGTGGAACGAAAGAAGCCAAAAAGCACTTACTTAAATTTGAAAAAAAAATTCAAGACTATAAAGAGGCCCGGGATATTCCAAGTATTGAAGGAACGTCCAATCTCTCTCCTTATATAAGGCATGGCTGCCTTTCAATTCGCGACATGATGAGGGCCGCGCTCAAATCAAACTCAAACGGGGCCCAAATCTGGTTAAGTGAACTTATCTGGCGAGAGTTCTACCAAATGATTCTGTTTCATTTCCCTCATGTTGAGAAAAGCTCCTTCAAAAAACAGTATGATGCTATTAAATGGAAAGGCACTGACGAGCATTTTAAATTATGGTGTGAAGGGCAAACTGGCTTTCCTATAATCGATGGGGCCATGAGGTGTTTGAACCAAACGGGTATGATGCATAACCGCCTGCGCATGATAGTGGCCTCCTTTTTATGTAAGACTCTACTGATTGATTGGCGCAGGGGAGAGGAATATTTTGCTCTCAAGTTATTAGACTTTGATCTGGCCGCAAACAATGGTGGATGGCAATGGTCAAGTTCAACTGGCTGTGATGCCCAGCCTTATTTTAGAATCTTTAATCCCTACTCCCAGTCTCAGAGATTTGATGGTGAAGGTAAATTCATTAAAAGATACTGTCCTGAATTGAAATTTTTCAATTCTAAATATATTCATGCTCCCCACGAAACGGATATTCTTATCCAAACTGAAGCCCAATGCCTACTTGGATCTGACTACCCTTACCCAATTGTTGACTATAAGACTAATCGAGACCAGGCCTTAAAAATGTATAAAGAAATAAAATAGAAGTTCCCTCTTGTTGGCCATTCATCTAATGGTAAAATGTACTAGAATACTTATCCAAGTTAATAGTTATTTTAATTAAGGTGAAATGAGTTCAGCAGGAAAAACTAAACATTTATACTTAATTAGTCATGAGCCGTTTGAAAAAATGGATGAAATCGCCGATCTTTATGGTGAAACCACTCGAGTAACAACTCAGCAGTATGACAGTTATATGAGTGCTGCTATTGATATCGAATTATATGGAAGCGGCGTTATTATCTATGCCATCACAGATCTTGAGCATATTAAACATATCCTCTCTTTTACTGAAGGGATTAAAAAATACATCAAGACAAATAAAGTCAGACTCATTGTTATTCACTCAGTCGAACACCCTAAGCTTAAAAAACTTTTACGTAAAATAGGTTGTTCTGAAATTTTTAAATCATCTATTTCAATAAAGTTCTTAGAAAAACTCCTGGTTAAGTATCTGGGGAAAGCAACACCTAAAAAAGATGATGATATTCTTTTTCAAAGTAATACTCTTGAGAAAAAACCAAACAAAGAAGATCAAAAACAAGTTATTAAAGAGCGTGAATCAAATACGCCCATGTTTGATGACTCTCCCTCTAAGGATGAATCTGATGAAGGTGTATTGGCAGCTTTTCTCAAAGACTCCCATCCCGAAGTTGAAAACAAAAACTTTAAAGAATCAAATGATTCAAGCAGCTCCCTCGAGGCCATTCAGGCAAAGGTGAGAAATTCGAAGATCACAGGTAAAGAAATTGAAAAGCCTGTCGCCATTAATTTTGATATTCCTGATTCAGATCTTGATGATGAACAAAAGAAAATCCGCTCCTACTATAAGGAAATATGCCCCACTGATAAAACTGGTGAAGACGCATCTTTTGGTGGAGTCGAGTCGGATGAGCATAAATCAAGTTTTATGAATGAGTCCCGGGATAATGATAAACCGGTGACTATCTGGACCAGAGGTCGTGAAAATTTAATTCAAGCAGACCTGCAAGAAATTGAACCCGTTGAAAGTATGTATCTGGTTAAATTTAGAAATAATGAAGAAACCAATAAACTTATTAAAAGAATAGAATCTGGGGAACTGGATGTTCTTTTCATTAAGTTAGATATTTCACGTGGTTCTATCTTTTTTGATCTAAGAGATCCTAAAAATAAGCTGCATGATAGAGGAATCAAAGTCACGATTCCAGAAAGGATGTGGAAGGTTGATAGAAGGGCCTACCACCGTCTGCAATTTCCAAAGACTGTAGTAAAAAATGCGACCATCATTCTTGAAGGTGAAACCCAGACTATTGAAAGAAGACTACTTAATATTAGTGCCGGCGGCGCTTCCATGGCCGTTGACCCTAGTGAGATAGAAAAATTTCAAGAAAACTCTTTTATCGAAAACTTCAAAGTTTCCATTAAAGAGAATGAACTTGATTGTTGCGCGCGAGTCGTATGGTCCACTCAATACCCTGGAGAGAATTTTATCACTGTTGGAGTTGAATTCCTGGGTCTTGATACCGATTTCATTGAAGTCATAAATCTCTTCATTCTGGAAGAGACATTTGATTTCTGGGAAAAATACCACGTTTAAGCTCTATAAATACTTCCACCCTCGTTGATTTCTGAAGATTTTCTCCTTATATTCACTGCATTACATCTTTATCAAGGATATTTATGAAAATCGCTATTGTACTCTCTATTATGTTATCAAGCCTCTGCTTTGCCCAAAGTGTGGAAGAAAATAAAATCAATCAAATCGCAAGAGATTATAAAAAAGCGCACGGCGTCAACCTAAGCTGCACTAAAGTCAAAAGAAGTATTGATATAAAAATCTTTGAAATAACTCACTACTCAATCAAGTACCTATGTGCAGAAGAGATCAATGCTGCCACTAAAACATGGAATGAGTTCAGCGTTAAACTTAAAATGAAGCAAGTGAAGTATTACGATAAGAACTTTACTGCGAGATTTAAAACAACTGTTAAAAAAGCTGTTTTAGGTAAACCTGTACATTACTTCTTTTTCTAACTATTGTTTGAGCTATCAAACAATAGTTTCTTTCGATTATGCCTGACAAAATCTCCGCAAGCGCTTAGAATAAGTTGTTATATTTATTAAAGCGAATAAAGGAGTTTGCATGTCTACTGCGGCCTCAAGATCCTTAAGAGTTTTCTTCTGTTCATCCATTGGCAAGAAACAAGTCATGGCCGTAACAGGGCTCGCTCTTTGTGGATTTCTGATTACTCACCTTTTAGGTAACCTTTTACTTTTTGTTGGCGCTGATGCCTTCAATTTTTATGCCCACAAGCTTACTTCCAACAGTCTTATTTATATTGCTGAAGCTGGTCTTGGAGGCGTTTTTCTTTTGCATTTGTTTTTGGCCTTAAGCCTAACGGTGCAAAATAAAATGGCCAGGCCTGAAAACTATGTCATGAAAAAGAGAACTGGTCGCGGGGCCACATGGGCATCAAGTTCAATGCCCTACTCTGGCTTTATTATTCTCATTTTTTTAATTCTCCACCTTCTGCAATTCAAATTTGGTCCTGTTTATATGACCACTGTTGATGGAATTGAAATGCGAGATATGTATCAAACTGTTATTGAGTATTTTTCTACTCCTCTTAATTTGGCTTGGTATATTGTTGCTATGACTGTCATGGCCTTTCACGTAGGACATGGCTTTTCATCCACTTTTCAGTCATTAGGTTTCAATCACCCTAAGTACACTCCTTGCATTAAAAAACTAGGGATTGCTTACTCGGTGTTTGTGGCGACTGGATTTGCTGGAGTTTCTATTTATTGTTTTTTACAAAATTAAGTAGGTGAATGATATGACTAAATTAGATTCAAAAATTCCTGAAGGCCCAATCGAAAAGAAATGGGAAAACGCTAAGTTTAAGTACAAGCTGGTAAATCCTTCAAACAAAAGAAAGTACAATGTGATTGTGGTGGGTACTGGACTCGCTGGTGGTGCCGCTGCTGCAACTTTGGCGGAGCTTGGTTATAATGTCATGAATTTCTGTATTCAAGACTCTCCTAGACGTGCCCACTCTATTGCTGCTCAAGGTGGAATTAACGCCGCAAAAAATTATCCCAACGACGGTGATTCTGTTTGGAGACTTTTTTATGACACTGTAAAAGGTGGAGACTTTAGAGCACGTGAGGCCAATGTTTATAGACTAGCGGAAGTTTCAAATAATATTATCGACCAATGTGTGGCCCAAGGGGTTCCATTTGCAAGAGATTATGGCGGCTACCTGGCCAACCGCTCTTTCGGTGGTGCTCAAGTTTCAAGAACATTCTATGCTCGAGGGCAAACGGGACAACAACTTCTTTTAGGCGCGTACTCATCATTAATGAGACAAGTGGGTAAAGGAAAAGTCACCATGTACACTCGTCGCGAGATCATGGACATTGTCGTGGTTGATGGAAAAGCTCGTGGAGTTGTAGTTCGAAATCTCGTTACTGGTGAAATTGAAAAATATGAGGCCCACGCGGTTATTCTCGCAACTGGTGGTTATGGAAATGTTTATTTCTTATCCACCAACGCTATGGGAAGTAACGTGGGAGCTGCTTGGAAGGCCTATAAAAAAGGCGCGTGTTTTGCTAATCCTTGTTACACCCAAATTCACCCAACTTGTATTCCTGTTCATGGCGATAGTCAGTCAAAGCTTACTCTTATGAGTGAGTCGTTAAGAAATGATGGCCGTGTTTGGGTTCCTAAAGAAAAAGGTGATAAAAGAAAACCTAGTGAAATCCCAGATGAAGAAAGAGATTACTATTTAGAAAGAGTTTATCCTTCATTTGGTAACCTGGCTCCAAGAGATGTTTCTTCTCGTCAAGCGAAGTACAGAGTTGATGAAGGCAAAGGCGTTGGTTCCACTGGAATTGCAGTCTATTTAGACTTTAGAGATGCAATTAAGCGTGATGGGCGCGATGCCATTGAAGCTCGCTACGGTAACCTCTTTGAAATGTATGAAAGAATCACAGGTGAAAATCCTTATGATATCCCAATGAGAATCTACCCTGCTGTTCACTATACCATGGGTGGCCTATGGGTTGATTATAATTTACAAAGTACAGTTGAAGGACTTTTTGTTTTAGGTGAAGCAAACTTCTCAGACCATGGAGCTAACCGCTTAGGAGCTTCTGCTCTGATGCAAGGTCTGGCCGATGGCTATTTTGTTATTCCTTATACATTAGGTAATTATCTTGGCGCTCATAAATTTGACAAGATTGATACAACTCACCCTGAATTTAATAAGGCCGAAAAAGAAGCTCAGGATCTCACAAATAAATTACTTAAAATTAAAGGTAAGCGAACTGTTGATGAATTTCACAAAGCACTTGGCCAAATTATGTGGGAATACGTTGGAATGAGCCGCACGAAAGAAGGACTTGGAAAGGCCATTAAGGAAATCGCCCAACTTCGAAAAGAATTTTGGGAAGATGTTAACGTTCCAGGTGATCCCGACATCGTTAATACTGAGCTTGAAAAAGCAGCACGAGTGGCTGACTTTTTAGAGCTGGGGGAATTAATGGCAAGAGATGCACTGACTCGTGAAGAATCTTGTGGTGGACATTTTAGAGATGAATACCAAACTGAAGATGGTGAGGCCAAGCGTAATGATGATAGTTTTTGTCATGTGGCCGCATGGGAATTCACAGGATTGGAGAAAGAGCCAGTTAGACATACTGAAGCACTTGAATTTCCAAACGTTCCATTAGCAACAAGAAGTTATAAGTAATTGGGGTTGAATATGAGTGAAAATACAATGACATTAAATTTGAAAGTGTGGAGACAAAAATCAAAAAAACATAAAGGGCATGTTGAAACTTATCAACTCTCTGGTGTTTCACCTGATATGTCTTTTCTTGAAATGATCGATATGCTCAGTGAAAAGCTTATCAAAGAAGGCAAAGATCCAATTGCCTTTGATCATGATTGCCGTGAAGGAATTTGCGGAATGTGCTCTTTAATGATTGATGGTCAGGCCCATGGCCCTCAGGCCCAAACAACAACCTGCCAACTTCATATGAGACATTATAATGATGGGGATACAATTGTAATTGAACCTTTTAGAGCGAAGGCCTTTCCAGTTATTAAAGACCTCATGGTTGATAGAAGCTCCTTTGACAGAGTGATTGAAGCCGGCGGCTTTATTTCTGTGAATACAGGGAACGCGCAAGACGCGAACTCTCTTCCTATTGCTAAAGAAAATGCAGACCTTTCTATGGATGCAGCTGCTTGTATTGGTTGTGGAGCTTGCGTGGCCAGTTGCCCTAATGCAAGTGCCATGCTTTTTGCTTCTGCCAAAATTTCTCAATTTGCTCTTCTACCTCAAGGTCAAGTTGAAGCGGCCAGTAGAGCAAGTGCTATGGTGGCCGAAATGGATGCTCAAGGTTTTGGAAATAGTACCAACCACGCAGAT
>CAYGUN010000023.1:0-17450 GCA_964353025.1 uncultured Bacteriovoracaceae bacterium | reverse complement strand
GAGTCTTGGCTTTCATACTCTTTATCGATGTTAGCGAGAAGTTTTTGCATTTGCTCTTCGCTAGTTAACTGAGTTTCATTTTTAAAAACAATTTTTGTCATGGCATATCTTCTTAAAAAATCAATTGCAGAGTTTTGAAATGTGGGCGAATCAGTATGATAAATAGCAACGTTAATGGTTAAATATTTGATGGCCTCATCTTTACTTAGTTTATTGATGGTTTGTAAAAACTTATACTCTTCAATTGGTGTAAATTTAGAAAAACTCAATTGAGCAATATGTTTTCCACAAATAATACCTAATGAGTTTTCTTGAGAATTAAGGCCTCTATTGTAATTTAACCTTTGTTGATGACTTATAGTAAGGGCCTTCTTTTCTAATTCTGATATAAAGTTATTATTTTGAATTGCAAATAACTTTTGATAGGTGAGGAGGGAGCTTTGAGTGCATTCAATAAATTTATCTATATCAAATTCAATTTTCAATGTTTCATCTTCAGGTAGTTCAGTAACAGTAAAATCATCACTGGATTGAATTTGAGAAAGGATTTCACTGGTTTTTACAACTGTTTTATCTTTTGCTTCAGAATATTTTTCTTTTTTACCCTTAAGATACTCTCCCATGTTATTAGCACTGACCTGCACTTCTTCTAGCAAAATATTTTGTCCTAAGGGATGGCCACGTAAAACAAATTGAAATGCTGTTTGAATAGGTAGCTTATCTGCTTTCAAAACATACTCTAATCTTCCATTAGAGTTATTCTCTTGTCCGTATAGATAGGAATTAATAAGAATGAAAATAATAAATTTTACCATTTCAATTCCTCCTGGATAAAAATCATCGTCTGATTTTTAAATGCTGCCCAGTTAATACTTTTTGGGCCTTCTACCGCATCGTATTTGGCATCTCCTATAATAACTTCATCCCAAAGTCCGTATACTTGGTTAAGCTTTTCTAAAGTTTTCCCTTTTTCTGAAATAGTATTTATTCGCACGGCAGGTTTTTCTAAGAAGTAATTAAAAGAATCAATGTCGAGTTGTGATTCATATTCAAATAATTTATCAACGCTTTCTGAGTATTTTTGAGCAATCTCTTCCTCGAATCGATTGAAAAATTCAGCATCAGATTGAACTTGGCCTAATACAGCTTTTTCTTGCTGAACTACGATTTGTTGCAACTGAGAAGCGAGGTTTTTTATTTCTATATACTTATTTGAAAGCAGCTTTAGTTTTTCTTCATAAAGAGATACCAGTATTAGTTTGTCTTGATTTTTTTCACCAAACGATTTCTGGCAGTAATTTTTGAAAATTTCATTAGACTTTGGCACTAATTCTTCATGTACTTTATAAATATCGTTATTAAGTTCGTCATAGAGAACAATGAGCTTTTCCATTTGCTTCTTATATTCGTGCTGAGAATGAGTTCCTAGGAAAAATGAAGTAACTGTTTGGAGAATAGCGACGCTTATAGCGAAAATTAAAGAGAGAGTGTTAGGTTCTTCCACCCCAAATGCCATTGCGACTCCAACAACAATAGCAGCTCCCCCATAAACAATTGCGGCCTGTGTGTCGTCCATTTGCTCGTTTTCTATTTCTGCACTGGAATTAAATTGCCCATCGCCGGTAGAGTAATTGACTTGAAAATAGACTTTTGTGTCAATTTGTGGTGCTTCCCCTGCTGTAAAAGCATATTGAGGGACTGTGAAAATATACCGAGGATCAAACTTACTCGACTCTTTTGTCATATTCTCATCTAAGCATTCAATTTGAATTTTATTAATTAAACTCTTTGATGAACTCATATACTCTTGAAGCTCAAATGCTTTTTGCTCAATAGAATTAGAAATGCTTCTTAATAGGGTAAGAGAACCCAGAGGTGTCAATTCACTATCGGTTAAATTTTTGTAAAAATCATTCTTTTGACTTTCGACTTCGTTATCAATCCTTTGTAATCGCTGCTCAATTGCTTGGGCGAGAGTATTTAAGTCGTATGTTCTTTTCCAATAATATTCACTTATTGCTAATTCGTACTTTTGCTTAAGATAGTCTGGATATTCTGAATGATAATATGACATTTGCTCGCGAAGCAAGTCCTCAGGTGTTTTCTCATCGCCACTGTAGCTTAGTGGAGAGAAGAGAAAAGAATAAATGAGGATGAAGTTAAGTATTTTCAATTGATTCCCCCCATCCTCATAACTTTTAGATAAATACCTAAATTATTTAAATTGATTTCATTATCAGTTGGTAATGAGATTGATTCGAGAGTTGCTTTCTTGGTAGCATCAGATTTATCTGGATTGGGCCTTATCACATCTCTTTCTTTATACCTTCTGTTTCTAATAAGAATAACTTCTGCTAATTGAGCTATGTCTCTCGAATTATTAACATCTGCTAAGATTAAGGCATTTTCACCGAGAGCATTTTCTGGGTAGATAAAAGTGTTTCTTTTTTGGCTTAGGTTAATTTCCTTATGTGGGTTTTTAACAAGATCTTTAATTTCACTTTCTGAGCAGACAGGAATATTAAGCCTTTCAAATAGAGCAGAGGTTTTATTCTCAGAGAGTAATGCTAAATAATTTGTACAAAGGCGCGAGAATTTAGATAAGTTTATTTCCATTAATTTCTTATTATCACTAAGAATTCTATTTAAATCTATTTTGAACTTATTGTAATCAGGGTTTTGAGCTTCTAAGTTTTGAAAAGAGTCAATAATGAAACGGGATTGTTCAACAAAAATATTTTCCTGAGTTTCTGAATTTAAGTCCTTAGTTAAGTAGTGCTCCCACTTTAATCTAATATTACGAATAATTTCTTTATCAGAGTTTTTGAGGATATTAACCAAGTTTTGATTTGTTATAGCAATTTGCTCTCTTGTTAACTGAGAGTTTGTCGCAATTCTTAAACTATCTAATATGAGTATTTGAAAAAAACGAGCAATTTGAAACTTATGAGCTTTATTTAAAACTTCAATTTTTTGTTCTTGTATATAAGAGATATCTTCTGCTTTTTTAGGACTTACTTCTCCCGTAAAAGGATCTCCTTTTTGGCCAAAGCGTATTTTATACTGTTCTTGAGATTCTCTTTGTTTTAATGCTTTTCCTGCTCTTCCACCACCAACTGATTCAGAACATTTATAAAGACCTCCCATGCATTCTGCTGTGTCAGTTGCTCCACTTCCACCTGCACCTGGTGTTCCTGATGGCCCATGATCTCCTGGAAGACCTGGTTTCCCTGGTTGTCCAACTAATTGTGTGTACGTATACTTTTCTTGTGGAAGTAATAGGTTTAATTCTATATTTTTACCTGCTTTTCCACCTTTCCCTCCAGAACCACCAATACCACCGGCCCCTCCATTTCCTCCAGGGCCACCACTTCTTTTAGGGATACTTCCAACAACATGGCATTTGCAGTCGATATCAACGTAACCACCTACGCCTTTTACTCCGTTCCCTCCAGCACTCCCAGGGCCACCTTTGCCTCCTTGTCCACCTTGTTGTCCATTTCCATTGATACGAAGTACTCCAATCACATACAGTGAGCTAATATTAATAGGTGCAGGGTTTTGATTTCCATCATTGCCATTAAATCCGATAACACCTTCTTCACCGGTGCCTCCATGTCCACCTTGGCCAACTCCTGGAGTTCCCATATTGGCAGGTGCAGGAGGAGTTTCAAGTAGATCGGGAGCAGGTTTATCAAAAGCGATAATAGCTCCTGATTCAGTTACGATAATCTCTTGTGTTTGAATATCAAGTTGATAACCATTTGTGATAATAGGAGCATTAAGCTCTAGTCTGTCTACTTTAATAACAGTATTTTGATTTAAGTATGTGGCCTCATTAATAACAACTTTTGAGAACTTCTCCCACTTATCACCAATTGGACCAATATAATCTTGGCAAAAAGCACTAGTCGATAAAATTATTAGGAATAATGATTTCACCATCATCTCCATTCTCCCCTTGTTCAAATGTACGTCCATTAATAGCTCTTTCTGAAATATAATTTGATTTCATTTTTTTTATTATTGATTGATAATCATTGGCAGCATACAAGCGTTGTAGTTCAACAATAGCTTCATCTGTCGCATTTTTAACCATGCATTTTTTGTCAGAACAATTCCAAGAACGAAGGGTGTTCAACTTATTAAGTGAATTTTCTAATATAATTTGGCTTCTCTCTGGCAGAGTATTAATAAATTGAAGATCAACAAAAACCATGAGCTCATTTTCATCATTTCTTTTAGCGGCCTTAAATAATCTTTTGATGTTTGATTCCTTTTGATAAGATTCATCCATAAAATAACTAATATCAAGAACGTCACTAAGCCATAAATCGATAGCAGTAAAATCAAATTTAGCTTGATATGGTATCCCTGCATGGACAGCAGTAGGTGCAAGTTGGCCAGGTCCACCAACTGAAATAAAGGTAAAAGGAAATTCATTATTGATCTTTAATTCAACACTTCCGCCTGGAAATCCCTGTGAAGGTTTTAGTTCAAAAGGTGTATTCATACCGTCTTGAGCTTCTTGCGCAATATAATGATAATTCATGTAATAAAAACTATCTTTTTCAAAATTAATAGTTCTTTGAAATATTTTAAAACCAAAAACAAGTGGCAAGCCAATAGCATTGGAAGATTCATCTTTTTGAGGAGATTTTTCTCTGGGAATAATTTTATCAGAACTTAAATCGAGAATACCTAGTTTGTTCTCACTCTTTTTTAAAACTAGATTAACTCCATCTATTTTAAGAACGCTGAAAAATGAACTAACAAGGGGCCTGTTTCGAGTAAGGGTTTGTTGGTTAGTTTCTAGAATATAACATGTAACGTTTGTGTCAACTTGAGAAAGTTTAGTGATCTTTGTAGTTCCTATTTTCTCACATATTGTATTGGAGTGCTCTCTGGCGTTTAGCATTTTTTCACTAAGTCTGGCCTTGAAAAATAAGTTTGCCACTTCTGTCGTAGTATCATTTTCAAGAGGTAGTGAAATATATCTCAAAGAATCTTTTTTGAGTGATTTAAATAGTGATGTTGTAGCAACCACTGACTGAGCAGAAGTTATTGAAAAAACATCTTTTGCTATTTCATCTAGAGAGGGATCAAAATGACTGGCGAGTAAGTCTATTTCTTTTAGAACACTATTAATATTAGGATTATAGCTTTTGAATAGTTCTAGTTGCTTTGCTGCTGAGTCTAGATAGTATTCATAAAATTCTTTAGTTCTATTATTGATATTTATAAAATGCTTTTTTAACTCAAGGGAATAAAATGCATAGAAGTTTGAAAAGTTGTTATTATTTAATACTGACTCATGAGAGTATTGCACTAATCTTTCAAAGTCCTGAAAATTAATCCTTTGGCCGATAGAAATCAAACTTTCGGCATCCATTATAAATTGCTTGATAGGGTAGAGATTAAGTTGTGAATTGTATGGATGAATCCTTTTTAAAGAAATAGAGAAATCAACGGCTGCATTAATGTCATTACTCTCTTTAAGTGATTTTGTAATATGAGAGACAAAGTACTGTGTTAATTGATTTTCAAGTATTTTTTTAATCTCAAGTGATTCTGAACGTGTAAGAATTTTTATAAACTTCAAAAATTGTAAGTTTTTATCATGAGTAGGTAAGTTTGCGATTA
The DNA here is from genome assembly GCA_964353025.1 of uncultured Bacteriovoracaceae bacterium. GTDB lineage: Bacteria > Bdellovibrionota > Bacteriovoracia > Bacteriovoracales > Bacteriovoracaceae > CALFYV01. The sequence continues at coordinate 11,807 of CAYGUN010000023.1, read as the reverse complement.
TTTCTTTATAAGTTTTAAGCGTTTCTTCCAGCTGAGAAGGAGGAAGAGAAACTCTACAAAGTTCAAGGTAGTTAGAGATATTTTTTATAATTTCAAAATGAATTTCTTTGAATTCAGCTTTTCGACCAAGGTACTCTAGAAATTGTACATAAGAGCTTGCATCATGCTTATCACAACTGGCCTGGCCTATGCGATCGAGTTGAGAGAGTTTCTTGGAGTCTAGAATAAAAATATTATAATTGGGGTAGCGTAGATTGTTCCAGAAGTGAGTAAAATTGAAACTTGCCTTACGCAACCTCAGTACTGTTTCTATATTCTTATCAAAGTTCCCAGGGTCACTCATTAGTGTTCTGAGCGCCATTGACTCATCAATAGTATGAGGGTCAGAGATAACCTCTTGTTTTTTAACATCCACGACAGGAGCATTTTTTGAACAACTTAAGCTCAACAGTAAGGTAGTAGCAAGTAGCAATCTCATATAGTCCTTTGAATTGGCCCAAAATACGCGCAGCGCGCAATTATGTCTAGCCCCCTGTGCAATCTTTTCACTCATTTGTACTAGCTAAATTGTTGGAATCAAATAATTAGAGGCTAAGAAAAGAGATATTTTTCATTTTTGAAATGCTCTACTCAATTATAACATCAACCCTGCGATCAGAGTCTTTAACCTTATTCTTAGAGGCAAAGAGCTCACCACGAGCGGAAGTATCCACGGCCTTAATCTTAAGGCCCAATTCATTGAGATAGTTCTTAACTGATAAGGCGCGTTTAATGGAGAGAATTGTATTGTAGTCTTCGCTACCAGATTTATCCGCCTGGCCTATGATATGTAGCTTTTGGTCTTCTTCCAGGCCGCGCACGAGCTCTTGCAGCTTGGCCTTGCCTTCTTGAGTAATCTGAGTGCTATTGGTTGCAAAGTAGACTGACTTTACATCAGTACCACGAGGGATTTCTTTAACGATATTAATAGTTCTTCTATCCACTAGGACAGGGGAGATTTTTATGCCAAAGAGTACACGGAAATGATCATCACGAAAACTTGTGATATCTCCTGTTCCCATTGAAGCAAAGAGTTTACTGGAACGATTTAAGCTGTAGTGAGAGTTAATAGAAATAAATTTAAAAAAGTTCTCACCAGAACCATCGATCGCATATTCCTGGTAGTACTCGGGTCCTATCGCAAGTCTGTCCGTCACATGATAATTAAATCCCAGGGAAGAGATAAGCCGCTGCTTCTGTTGGACATTATTGTACTCAGATTTTTCAGTATACCTCATGGCCATATTGCCGATGAATTCAAGATTTTTGATAGAGCGCGAGCCAATAAGACCGATTTGCGCGCCAAAAGAATTATCAGATAGCAGAAGATCTTTTTCTCCAGTAGGTAAGATCACTTGAGGGGATAGGGCAAAATGAATTCCCATGATTTTTGTAGGCAGTTGGTATTTATACATAAGAGTGGTATCTCCCATGGCCCACTCGGTACTTTGAGTTTCAAAATTCAGTTTATTTCCAGAGGTTGAAATACCAACATAGTGGTTATGGTTAAAAAGATAACCACCCCGAACTTCAATAGAATCTAGGCGTTTGGTAATGAGTTCGTTATTTTGGTTTCTAACCAAAATAGGAGACTCATGGTAGCTGTAGTTAGATGAGAAGAAAAAGCGAGATCGATTAAAGAGCGAGTAACTACCTCGCAGAGTTTCCTCTGAGTAAGTAAAATTATGTCCATGTGAAGGAGCAAAAGACTGCATATTTAAGCTTGCGTGAGCATAACAGGACAAGATGATGAGTAAAATGAGTTTCATATTTACCTCTGAGTGTATTTTACATGCAAGCTGGGAGTACTAATCATTGTATCATCAGCTATAACAAAATAAAGTCTTTCATTAAAAAGAAGATCCCGCATTTCATCTTCAGTAAGATTCAGCAAACTTCTAAGACTAATAAGAGCGTCTTTAACATAATAGACTTTCTGTCCGCGATCTTCACCGTAGCGGATAATATTCATGAAATAGCTATTCTTAAGAATAGATTCACCGCCATCCCAAAAATCAGGTTCTCTGTTTTTAATAAGCCATTGTAGTAGCTCAGGGGTTTCTCTAATGGCAGATCCAGAACAACTTTTAGTGTTTAGGAGGCACAGAATCTCAGTACCCCAGTTTCTCCAATGAGAGAAAACATTTGCCCTAATTTTAATATCTAAAATTTTGGCCGCATCCCAGTCAAGAGGTGGAATTTCAAAACCAAAAACCACTTGAGAGTTTTTGATACATTTGTGTTGCCCATGTTCTCCACAAGAGTCATCTTTTTTAAATATTTTATCCCACGGAAACTTCTCATCCACCGGAGCATCTAACTGAATGGGACTCACAATAGGAAATTTCTTTGTTTTATAGGGTAGGGCGCCCATGGCACTATAGTCTTCTGTGGCAAGCTCCACTGAGGCAATCTCTTGATAAAAAATTCCATCTCCAGCGGGCCAACTATCTCCGTCAGAACCATCATCACCGTCTTGCCCGTCCTGTCCATCTTGACCATCATTTGGGTTCAGAGGATCGACCGTGTTATCCACGACAGATTTTCCGGCGACTAAAGAGTCTAGGGTAGGGTTATCTCCGCAGGAGGTTAGGCACAGCAGTGCCACTACAATTGCCATTAAATAAAAATTTTTCATAACCTAATTATGAACCCATCACTTCAAAAAACAATAAAAGATGTTGTAGAGTTAAGATTTTGTTAGTTTTTCAATAATGAAAAAAACCTTTTGAATAATGAAAAAAATAAGTCCGACCTGTTTACTCTTTTATATAAAAGCCCCATCAACCAAAATCGGAGGAAACATGAAATTTTTAATTCTTACTATTATTACTGTGCTTTTGTGTGCTTGTAATGATGAAACACCTAATTATGGGCAAATTGATGGGGCGAAGGCCCAGTCTGCTTTTGTGGATAGTGATGGGGATTATGTTAATGATGCTCAAGATAATGCAGTCGGGGTTGTCAATTATCCTGCACCAAAGCTTAGCTTGAAAAAAATGATACTAACTTCAACTAGCGATGATGGCAGAGCAGTTAAGATCGAAGTAGATGCGCAGACAGAGGAGAGTATTAGCTATCAATACCTACATCAATTATTTGAGGCCAAACTTTATGGATTAAAAATTGATGAAAATGCACTGAATTTCCAGGCAATCAGTTATCTGGATAAACTTGAACAGATAGAAGTCATTCAGAGTACTTTGGATGAAAATGCTGAAATATGGAATATTGAATTCGAATTTAGTGCAGATTTTAATCATTTTAGTTCAATGAAGAATGCCAATAATTTAGAGTTTGAAATGTATATGGCGGATACAGAGGGGAGGATTGAATTTATAGATAAGAGTATCCTTTCTATCAAAAGCCAAAGCCAAACAACTCACTTAGATATTTTCTCAGTTAAAAAATTTGAGAAATCATACTTAAATTTACATGGAATTCGTAAAGAGCAGTTAATTAAATTATTAAAAGCGCCACTATTGTTTAAGCTGAGAGAAGGAGATTTTCAAATAGGTGACAGAGATCTAACCTTGGCTGACTTTAAAATCAATGATATCGATACAATTCATTTTGTTCAGTTAATGAATGGAGAAGTTATAAGAGGATATCTTCGTAATATGAATGATAAAACAAGTTTAGAAATCTTACAAAACTTAAATAACGAAATAAAAATGTTTGGTACATCAACAGTTGCTTCAATTGGTAAAGAAACTATTGATTATTCGCTAGAAAAAGAAAGCGATTTAGAAGATAAAGAAGCTTTCCAAAATTTCTTACATTTATCTAATTTCTTATCGGATAATATTTTCTCAAGAAATAAAAATTCATCTAGTCTATTTGCTGTCGTTAGTTCAAAGTCTCAAATGTATGGAGGGAATTTTAGTTTCACCAACAAGCATACAGGGAAAGCCGACCACTTTAATAAGGGCATAGTCGACTTAGGTGTCAATATAGAAATTCAAAATTTCGCATCTAAACAAATAGCATTAAAAATTTCCAACCCAGTACTCGCTCAAATTGCAGATATTCCAAGATATGGAGCTTATAAAATTTGTTTTGAAACACCTCGAGAAGGTGGAGGTTCTCGTGGTTCTCTTGATGATGGAAAAGATTTCTCAAATTATGCAATGGCCACAAAATCGATGGGTTCACGTATACCTGCATCTTTAGCATGTTCATGGAGACAATGCACATATGCTAGGACTGACATACAGTCATGGGCAAAGCAAAGAATAGACTTTATCAATGAAGAATATTTTAAAATTCATATTGAGTATATTGATGCTCATGGTGAGAAATCTCAAGAAGTTTTAATTCCTAAAGTTCGCTATTACGATGATTATTTGTATTTAGAGTTTGATGCAAATAGTGAGCATAGATTTGAAACAGGCTTGGCCAAATTATCTATTGTCCCAAATTTTAAGCCAGAACAAATCTCTCTGCATTTAACACGAATCCATGATTGTGGAAGAGGACCAAATAATGCGGATACTGGAACTTACTTAAAGAACAATGTTGTTAACTATGATTACGAACTTTATTACTAATCAATTAAGGGGATATTATATGGATATAGGGGATTGAAGGTACAATTTGAATAGATAAAGTACAAAATTGTCTTACTTTTAAACGGCCTAAGAAAGTATTACTTTGGATTTCAAAATAGACAGAGATCTAAGGTAGAATGGGAGGATGAAAATCCTCCTTTTTATTATTATCGCCCTATCAAACATGGCCTTTGCCCAAGATAAAATTGATTGGGAAGATTTTAGCTTAAAATTCTACAAAGAGCTTAATATTGCACGCACTAACCCTGCACTTTATGCCACATATCTAGAAGAGTATTTGGATAAATTTAGTGAAGATGGTTCGTTAATAATTTCTAATAAACTCGGTAAGGTAACTCTCCTTAGCACTCAGGAAGGCAAAGATGCTTTCATTGAGGCCATAGAGTACTTGAAAAACCAGGAACCAATAGGAACTTTGAAGTATTCCAAGCAAATATCTAAGGCCGCAAGAGAACACGCGCAAGAACAAAAAAAGAACAATACCTATGGCCATGGTTCTGCTAACGGAGAAGGCCCCCTTGATAGAGTCTCAAAATATGGGTACCCCATAGGATATGTGGGAGAAGTTTTGATGTATGCCCCAGGGATAGATCCTAGGCAGATGGTTATTCTATTAATTGTTGATGATAATGTGCCAGATAGAGGCCATCGAATATCGATTTTTAGTGAGGATTACCTAGTTGCAGGTAGTGCCTGTGGAGAGCATCCATCTTATGGACGAATGTGTGGAGCGAATTTTGCTGAAGGTTTTTTAGATTATGAAGACTTATTAATTGAGAATCTTTTAGATACAACACTATACCAAGTTCCTGACTCACTTCTTAATGAGGGCCGCAAGTATAGGGTTATTATTGATTTGGATAGTGTGGGTGGTATTGAGAAAGTGCACAAAACGGTCAAACAAAAATAAGTAAAATTTAGTCTTCGAGTCATAATGGCCAGCCGTCGGAGAGTCTGCTAGATTCTTTGTATGGAAAAGACGAGTCGAGACGAGAAACTCTTATTTATTTTAAAGAATACTTTTGGTTACGATTCATTTCGTTTTGAGCAATTTAATATTATCCAATCCATTTTAGATAAAAGAGATACCTTGGCCATTATGCCCACTGGTGGTGGTAAGTCTTTATGCTACCAAATTCCTGCTCTTTACTTAGATGGTGTTACTTTGGTTATCTCGCCTCTTATTTCTTTAATGCAAGATCAAGTAATGAATTTAGAGGAATATAATATTAACGCCTGCTTTTTAAACTCATCTCAAACTTATGAAGAGCGAAAAAATGTGGAAGCTCAAATTCGATCTGGAGAGACTAAGATTGTTTATATTTCACCTGAGGGTCTTTTATCAGGCAATATGAATGAACTATTAAGAAATTTAGATATTTCATTAGTGGCCATCGATGAAGCCCATTGTGTTTCTCAGTGGGGCCATGAGTTTCGTGCTGACTACACTAAGCTTGGCATCATTAAAGAGATGTTCCCTGAGACTCCTGTGGTGGCCCTCACAGCAACTGCTGATGAGAAGACTCGATTGGATATTTGTGATCAATTAAAACTAAAAAATCCTAAGATTTTTGTTTCATCTTTTGATCGCCCCAATATTAAGTACATGATTCGCGAAAGGGTCGATGAGATGGCCCAATTAGATAAATTCATTAAAGAGTATCATCCCAATGATACAGGCATTGTTTATTGTCTTTCTCGCAAGAAAGTTGAAAAGACGGCCAAGGCCTTAAATGAATTGGGCCATTATGCTGTTGCCTATCACGCTGGACTTTCCCAAGAGGAGCGCTACCGTAATCAAGAGCTTTTTAATAAAAAAGAAAAAATCATAGTGGTGGCGACCATTGCCTTTGGAATGGGCATTGATAGACCTGATGTGCGCTTTGTGGCCCATTTGGATCTACCCAAGAGTATTGAAGGCTATTATCAGGAAACAGGTAGGGCAGGGCGTGATGGACAATCTTCTACTGCTTGGATGATTTATGGTCTGCAAGACGTGGTTAAACTCTCTCAGATGCTTGAGTCAACTCAGGCTGGAGAGCATTATAAGAAAGTGGCCCGTCATAAATTAGATTCTATGCTTTGCTTATGTGAAACAGTGGAATGTCGCAGGAAAAATATTTTAGCTTACTTTGGCCAAACTGGAGATGAGCAATGCAATTATTGCGATACTTGTCTTGATCCTGCACAAACTTGGGATGCGACTATTGATGCCCAGAAGATTCTTTCAACTATTTACAGAACCGGACAGGTCTTTGGAGCGGGACATATCATTGATGTTCTTAGGGGCAGTAAGAATGCCAAAATAATACAGCGAGGCCATGAGCAATTATCAGTTTATGGGATAGGCAAGGAAAGAGAAAAAACTCACTGGAATTCTATTTTAAGACAGCTCTTACATATGAATTATATCTTCATTAAGGATTGGGAATACCGAAGTTTGGCCTTGGCCCAAAAAAGCGCGGAAGTTCTCTCTGGCGGAAAAAAACTATACCTGCGCCAGCAAACTGATGCTATTCCAAAGAAGAAAATAGAGAAAAGAAGCAAAGAAGCGCTGGCCCAACATGGGAAAGAGGATCTGTTTCAAAGCCTGCGTGAAATTAGGGCCAAGCTTGCCACAGAATATAATGTTCCTCCTTATATTATTTTTAATGACAAGACCTTGCATGAGATGTGCCTTTTTTTACCACAAGACAAAGATCAATTTCTTATGATTAATGGCGTTGGTGCGAGTAAGGAAGAAAAATACGGTCCCATATTTAGGAAGAAAATTGCGGAGTTTATTTAAAATTCTATAATTTCTATTTTACTTTTCGTAAACTTCTTTTCGATGGCCGATTTTAATGACATAAACTGTAACAGTTTGAGATTCGATAGAGTAGATAATTCTATAATCTCCAATTCTAAGCTTCATTAATCCCTTTAAATTTCTCCTAAGAGGGAGGCCAAACTTTAAGGGGTCGGTCATCAGTTTTTCTTCGATGGCCCTTTTGATAATATATTGGATATCCTTTGAAATTTTTTTTAAGTCTTTTTTAACAGATTTTTTATAAGTGACTTTCCAACTCACTTCCAAAGCTCCTTATGTGAAATTTCTTTTTCAGTGGCCCGTTCTTCTGCGATTTTAGCAAAATATAAATCTTCCTGCAGCTCTAGCGCTTCTTTGGTTAGTTCAATAACAATAGAGGATAAAGAAGGAGCGCCTCTGAGTTTTTGTAGTTCTTCAAGCTCCGCATATAGTGAATCTTCGACTGATAAATTGATCCTTTTTTTTGCTGTTGGCATATTTAATCTCCTTAGGTGTATGTTACACTAGTGTTACACTTTTGTCAAGATGAGATGTAGCCATAGGGAATCATAGACTAACAACAAGCACTTTTTAACCTTATTTAAGAGTCAATGCGGGTTCTAGATTTTCCAGTTTCAGTAAGGGTTTTAATGAGTCATATCGCACATTAATTAAGCGCGCACGATAAGAAACATTATCATGCATGCTTCATGGAATGATCTTGTCCTGTAACAAATCATAGAAGATAATGATTTCAATGGAAAACTTTCTCTACTTAAAGCTCATTACCTTGGGCTCAATATTCATCTTGATTAAATTGGCCGAAATCCTGATACCTGCCAGATCTCATTCCAATGCTTTAAATAAGCGCTTTTTTATGAATATTTCATATCCCATTTTGACGAATTTTATTTTTGCTCTTTTATCACCCTTAACTTTGATGGCCTTTGCCTATTACTGTCTCCAAAATAAGCTAGGTCTTTTTAACCTGCCCTATTTTAATTATTATCCCAATATTGTTTTGGGCATTATCCAAGTTATTATTCTGGATATGGCCATTTATTGGCAGCATCGATTTTTTCACTGGATCCCAATGCTATGGCGGTTTCATAAAGTTCATCATGCTGATAATCAAATGGATCTAACTACTGGCTTGCGCTTTCACCCAGGAGAGTTGCTTCTATCAATGGGATATAAGTTTCTGATAGTAAGACTACTTGGTATTGACCCGCTGACATTCATGCTTTTTGAAAGCTTGCTGGCCATCTCTTCGATGTTCGAGCACGCAAATATGGGATTGCATAAATATCTTAATACGTTTTTAAAAGTGTTTATTGTGACACCTCAAATGCACTATATTCACCATTCAAAGGATTCGAGGCAAATGAATAAGAATTTTGGTTTTAATTTTTCTATTTGGGATAGGCTTTTTAGAAGCTACCTTGATGAAGAAGTTGAAGATATTGGAATCAAGGAAGTTTCAGAACAAACCTTTCTAGGATTGTTGAAACTCCCCTTTAAGAATTAGTTTTCTAAAATAAGCCCATCAGAAACTGCAAGCCAATCGTCATTATCTTCTTCGGTTGGCTTTTCCTCTGAAGCAATTGAACGACGGGTTTTTAAGTTCTTAATCATAGTTTGGTGATTTTCAACAAAGCTATCAAAGCAATAAGTCTTGGCCAAGTCCATATAGTGTCCAAATTGCTTTGCAATGTAGGAGTTGTACTCAGTCACATGCCTTTGCATAAAACTTTTAGAAGTATGGTCACTATTTTTAAGTGATTTAAGCTTAAGCTTAACCATCTCTATCTTAGTATCTAAAACCTTATAAGTTTCATCCTGAGTTTTATTGTAATAGGCCTGGGCCACTTTTTGAGTCCCAAATGAGGCCTTAAGTGGAGAAAAGAGTCCCTGGGCATTTTTCTTTTGTGGAACTCCATTCACAGGGGCCAAATCTACCAACCATCCATTGATATCTTTAACAAACTCTTGGCAGCTCAGTTGAAGGTTGTCCCCTATTGTGGTTGCTACTTTGGCCTTGGGTATTTCATTGATCACAGGCTTAACTGAAGCAGGCCTGCGTGTTGTTTGAGTTTTTCTTTTGGCCACAATAACTTTTCTCTCTTTAAGAGCATTATTTTTCATCAACTGCGCATACTCATCTTCTTGTTTAATTTTATCTGGAACTAAGTCACAAACAAAGAAGCCCTTCTGAAATTGCCAAGCTTCATTTGAGAAGAAAACCTTACAAACGGCTTCTTCACAATTCTTGTGATAGCGGGAAACGTAGCGTTTTTTACCAGTAACTTGATAATCTATGCTTTCAAAGTATTCCTGGTGTATTTTTTTACCTTTTTCTTCGCATTTCTTGCGCGCGTATTGATGATCAAAACGAATGATTTCTCTCATCTGCGTTTGAGCAAGTGTGGTAAAAGAAAAAGCTAAAAATAGTAGTATCTTAGTATTTAGAACCATGGGAAACGTCCTCTAATCCATAATTTTGGCCATTAAACTCAACACTTGAAATTGCTCTTTGAGTGTCTTTTGAAAAGTGAATCATATAAGCAAATGAAAAAAGAACGAATACAAATACAAATCTTATAAAAAAGCCCATAAAACCTCCTGTGGTCTTATGTACTTGTCGGAAAAAAGACGTAAAAAATAAGAATTAGTTTTTATTCACAGGGTTCAAAATCATTGAAAAATAAAGGAGCGATTCCCTCTGCTATGGTATCGATAAAGCGATCGAGGGGAACAATATACATACAGAAAAAGTCGGGCTTTGCGTTGTGGTCGAGGTTTACAACCTTTAGTTCGTAAATAAATTGATCTGTTTCAATTGAATGAAAAGCAAAATTTCCCAAAGATTCTATCTTTCTTGCAATGGCCCTATTTGAGAGCACTTTAATAGCATCAGATTGCGATGGAGATTCCGCATAGCCGGTTTGGAGCACAAAAATAAGTGATAAAATCCATTTCATTTTACTTAATCCTGATGATTTTATTTTGTGATAATTATTAGGTCTTGGCAAGGCTTAACAAAATCTTAAAAAAGGGCCTTTTGAAAGCCTTTCAATTGAATTCATTTAAATTACGACTTATAATATACATTATAAGTCGTAATTTAATTAAAATTTGTTTGAAATGGATGTCATTGAAGAAAAAATTCACCGAAAATGGTTGACCGAGTTTTTGGCCAACTGTCGTCATAATAATAAATCGGATAAAACTCTGGTGAACTATAGCGCTGATTTAAAACGCTTTGTTTGCTGGTATGAGTATGTTCATGGTGGGCATTTAAATAGCGCTCGTGGCGTGACTATCACGCAGTATATGGATTATTTGAGTGGTAAGATGCCCTTAAGGCGTGAAGTTTGGTGGGAAAAACTACTTTTCTGGCGAAAATTGGATTTTACCAAAAAAGAGGCCTATCTAGGCTCATTAAAACCCCTTAATGTTTCCAGTAAAAGGCGTCACCTATCAACGCTTAATAATTTTTTTACCTTTCTCATGCAAAATTATGAGGATCGTTCGCCAAAATTTCGTCTTAACCCAGTTAAGTCTAAACTTCATTCTATAAGAGTGAAGCAAATGGATATTTCTCACACAGTTTATTTGAAGCAAACAGATTGGGATTTACTTGAAAGCACCACCTGGAGAGTTAGAGATAGGCTTATTTTGAAGTTAATGTACTATGCAGGGCTACGTCTAGAAGAAGTCGTGAACTTGGATATTTCTCATTTCTCATTCACTAAGAAGACGATTAAATTTGTGAGAAAAGGTGGCTATGTTCATGAGCTAATGCCTGAAAACTTCCAAAGAATTTTTGAGGACTTGTATCAGTGGCTTGGGATTAGAACTAAGTATGGAGACCCTCTTTTTGTGAATAAAAAAGGCAAAAGAATGAGTGTACGTGGGATGTATTCATTAGTCATGCATGCACTTGATAAGGCAAAATGCCCAACTAAGGGATTAACTCCTCATAGTTTTAGAAAGGCCTGTGCGACAAATCTCTATAGACAAACTAAAGACTTGCTTTACGTAAGAGATTATCTTAACCATAAAGATGCTAAAGTCACTCAAACGTATATCGAAAACTATTAATATAAAGGTATTGAAATGAATTATTTAAACCCGCTAATTGGGGGAATTGTTATAGGGCTTGCTTCAACCCTTCTTTTGCATACTTTAGGTAGGATCGCAGGTATCAGTGGAATCTTATCCTCTCTTTTAACTAGGCCAAGTAAAGCAAATATCTGGCAAATATTTTTTATCATAGGACTAATTGTAGGAGGGTTAACTCTCAAAGGTTACGACTTTCCTGGTCTTAGCTATACTTTCCGGCCTTCCGTCTCTGAACTCGTACTAGGCGGGCTTTTAGTAGGGTTTGGCACGAGGCTTGGAAGTGG
>CAYGUN010000022.1:0-17498 GCA_964353025.1 uncultured Bacteriovoracaceae bacterium | reverse complement strand
AAATATAAAACTCTCATTAAATTTAATCCCCTCTTAAAAATCCCTCATTTGTTTATTACTATAAAAAGTACACATATCTAACGATTATTATAAAAATTACACCTAACGCAGAAGTCTATTTTTAGTTGAGGCACTACTTTTCCTGTTTTTCACCCTGTTTAGTGAGGTTTAAAGAGTGTTGGCCATAAAAGTATGAAGCCAAAGCTGCGAGGCCGCATTTTTTTTGGTTTGCCAAAAATAATGCTTTTACTTTTCTTTTGGCCATGCTAGTTAAAGCGAGCTATTGTTTTTAGAATAATTTTTTGGAGATCGGATGAAAAATAACAGACTGAGAATCAAGTTGCGTGCGTATGACTACGGTGTGCTAGATGGTTCTGTGCAAGAAATCGTGCAAACTGCTAAAAACACAGGTGCAAAGGTTGCTGGACCGATCCCTTTACCAACTGAAATTAATAGATTTACAGTTTTGAGATCACCTCACATTGATAAAAAATCAAGAGAGCAATTTGAGATGAGAACTCACAAGAGACTGGTAGATATAATAGAACCCACACAACAAACCATCGACAGCCTTATGAAGTTAGACCTGTCGGCAGGTGTTGACGTTGAGATCAAGTACTAGTATATAGTCACTTGACTCATTGCTTATAATATTAACCCATGTATGCATCCCTGAGACAGGGTGATGCTGTGGAGGAAAAAAAATGTCAGAAGAGACAAAGGCTTCAGAAGCCAACGCAGTTAATCTTTCCGTTTTCTACGCAGTTAAATCTGGAATGACTCGTATCTTCGATAAAGAAGGTAACAACGTTCCTGTAACTGTTCTAAAACTAGTTCCAAACGTAATTTCACAAGTTAAAACTATTGAAAAAGACGGCTATGAAGCTTATCAGGTTGCTTATTACGAAAAAAGAGAATCTCTTGTTTCGAAACCTAAAAAAGGCCACTTGAAAAAAGCCGGCGTTGATAAGGCTTTCAACAGATTTGCTGAAGTTAAATCAAAAGAAGCAGTTTCAAAAGAGCTACTTGGAAAAGAAGTTACTTTAGAAAATTTCAATGCAGAGACTTATGTTGATGTGACAGGAACTTCTAAAGGTAAGGGCTTCCAAGGTGTTCAGAAAAGATATAGTTTCCGTGGTGGTCCAATGACTCACGGTTCTCACTTTCATAGAACAACTGGTTCAATTGGTAACAGAGCGACTCCTGGTCGTGTTTTTGCTGGAAAGAAAATGCCAGGGCATATGGGTGATAAAACAAGAACAGTTCAAAACTTAAAAGTGGTAGAACTCAATACAGAGCAAGGTTATATGCTTATTAGAGGATCTGTTCCAGGTTCTAAGAATAGCTTTGTGAAAGTATCAAAGTCGGTAAAAAAGGCTTAGGGGTTAGGATATGTCTGAAATAACAGTATTAGATTCAAAGTTTAAAAAATCAGGAAGTTTAAAGACTAATGTTGATTTAAGCGCTGAAAAAATAAACACTCCAGTTGTTCATCAAGTGGTTAAAGCGATTCTCGCTGGTAAAAGACAAGGAACGGCTTGTACAAAAGGTCGTTCATTGGTCTCAGGTGGGGGAGCAAAGCCATTTAAGCAAAAGGGCACAGGGCGTGCACGCCAAGGTTCAATTCGTTCATCTATTATGATTGGCGGGGGAACTTGGGGCGGTCCAACTCCAAGAAGCTATGAGCAAAAAGTGAATAAGAAAGTGATGAACCTTGCTGTCCAATCAGTAATTGCTGATAAGCTTCAAGCAGGTAAGCTTCACGTGGTAGAGAAAATTGAGTCTACAGGAAAAACAAAAGAGATGTTTAGCCTCTTAAATGGAAAAAATCTTCTTCCAGGTCTTGTCATCACAGCTAGCAAAGATTCAGCTGCGATACGAGCTGCACTGAATCTTCAGTACGGAAATGCTTTGGCAGTTGATTCTTTCAATGTTTACGAAGCTCTTAAATATGAAAATTTAATTATTGAAAAAGAAGCTTTAGAAAAGCTTTTAGGTAGGTTGGTGTAATTATGGCCAATATTGATCAAATTGTATTGAAGCCCCTTTTAACTGAAAAAACTGCAGTGCAAACTGAAGCAACTAACAGATATGCATTTATTGTTGGTCTTAAATCAAATAAGAATCAAATAAAAAGTGCTATTGAGAAGTTGTTTGATGTGAAAGTTCTAAGTGTAAGAACAAGTATCACTCCAGGGAAATTAAAAAGAGCTGGAAAAAATGTTAAGAAAACAAGTAAGACTAAAAAAGCTTATGTTCAAATTGAGAAAGGACAAAAGATAGAGTTCTTTAAAGATATTTAGGAATAAATTATGAGTATTAAAAAATTTAGACCAACGTCACCTTCTAGAAGAAAAATGGCAGTTCTTGTTAGTGAAGAAATCACTAAAGGAGCAAAGCCTGAGAAAAAACTTCTTCAAAGCCAGAGTAAGAATGCCGGTAGAAATGCTCACGGTAGAATTACAGTTCGTCACCGAGGTGGTGGGGCGAAGCAAAAGTATCGTGTAATTGATTTCAAAAGAGATAAGTTAGATATTCCAGCAACTGTTCAGCAGATTGAGTATGATCCGAACAGAACTTGTAATATTGCTCTTCTTTCTTACGCTGATGGAGAAAAGAAATATATCCTTGCACCTCTTGGGCTTGCAAAAGGTGATTCTGTTATTTCTTCAGACAATGCAGATATTAAAGTAGGAAACTCAAAGCTTTTAAAAGATATTCCGGTTGGTACTTTAGTTCATAATGTAGAGCTTCACCCTAAAGCTGGTGGCCAAATGGCAAGATCAGCAGGTGCGTATGCGCAGCTTATGGCAAAAGAAGGAGCAGATGCTCTTTTAAGACTTCCTTCTGGAGAATTGAGAAAAGTAAAAAATGATTGTCGTGCGACAATTGGTCAAATAGGAAACCTTGATCACGAAAAAGCTAACCTTGGTAAAGCAGGGGCTAATCGTTGGAGAGGTTGGAGGCCAACTGTTCGAGGTGTTGTTATGAACCCAGTTGATCACCCACATGGTGGTGGTGAAGGGAGAACTTCAGGTGGTCGTCACCCGGTTACTCCTTGGGGACAACCAACCAAAGGTTATAAGACAAGAAAAAATAAGAGAACTAATAAGTTCATTGTAAAACGTAGAGGAAAGAAATAATTCTTAGGAGATATTAATGGCACGTTCGGTTAAAAAAGGACCATTTGTTGACTTCAGCTTAATCAAAAAAGTGGATGCTGCTGACGATAAAAAAGGTGGAAAAGTCATCAAAACTTGGTCTAGAAGATCAACGATTATACCAGAGTTTATCGGATTAACTTTTGCCGTACATAATGGAAAAAAGTTTGTTCCAGTATTTGTTACTGACAATATGATTGGGCATAAACTAGGTGAATTTGCGCTGACAAGAACTTATAGCGGTCATGGTGCTGATAAGAAAGGTAAGAAATAAGAGGTAATATATGTCTATTCGAGTAAAAAATGGCAATTACGGAAAGTCTGCTTCAAAAGTAAGACAAGTTTGTAATCTCATCAGAAACAAAAAAGTTGAAGAAGCACTTAGTATTCTTAGATTTAATGAGAAAAAAGAAATAGCCATCATGCTTACAAAGCTTTTAAACAGCGGTCTTAGTATTGCTTCTGAAAGTGAAAAATATGATTTGGATAACCTAATTATTGGCACAGTGTTTGTTAATGAAGGCCCAACGTTGAAGAGAATTCAACCAAGAGCACAAGGTAGAGCGTTTAGAATTAACAAAAGAACTTGTCATACAACGATAATTTTAAAAGAAGCATAGGAAGGAATTAATGGGACAAAAAGTACACCCTTACGGATTTAGACTTGGATACATCAAAGGTTGGCACTCTAACTGGTACACTAAGGATAACTATGGAGAGACTCTAAAGCAGGATCTCAGTATTCGTCAGTATATCAATAAAGAGCTTTCTAATGCTGGTATTGCAAAAACTGAAATATCAAGAACAGCAGATCAGATTAAAGTTACTGTTTATTCTGCGAAGCCTGGAATTGCCATTGGTAAGAAGGGAGCTGGAATTGATAAGATTCGACTTGATTTAAAGAAAATCGCTAAGGGCCCAGTTATTTTTAATATTGCAGAAGTAAAAAGACCGGATGCGGAAGCTAAGCTTATTGCTGAGAATATTGCAGCTCAACTTGAAAAAAGGGTTGCCTTTAGAAGGGCCATGAAGAAAGTGATGACTTCGGCTTTTCGTTCAGGGGTTAAGGGGATTAAGGTTAGATGTTCTGGGAGACTTGGTGGAGCTGAAATGGCAAGAACTGAAGGGTACTCAGAAAGAAAAGTTCCTCTTCATACATTGAGAGCAGATATTGATTATCATATTGCAGAAGCTAAAACGACATTCGGAATTATCGGAGTGAAAGTTTGGGTTTATAAAGGAGAGATCTACAAGTAAGTAGGTCGAAAAAGGATTAGATTATGTTAAGTCCTAAGAAGGTAAAAAGAAGAAAAATGTTCAAAGGTAGGATGAAAGGCCAAGCCTACCGTGGAAATACTATCACTTTCGGTGATTATGCCTTGCAAGCGACGACTTGTGGTTATATAACCAATCGTCAAATTGAAGCAGCGCGTATCGCAATATCTAGAAAGACGAAAAGAGGTGGTAGTGTTTGGATTAAGATTTTCCCAGATAAATCTTTAACCAAGAAACCTGCTGAGGTTCGTATGGGTAAAGGGAAGGGAGCTCCAGAGCAGTGGGTAGCAGTTGTTAAGCCTGGTAGAGTTCTTTTTGAAGTTGGTGGATTAGGTGAAGAAGTTTCAAAAAGTGCGTTAAGGCTGGCTCAGTATAAACTCCCAGTTAAGACGAAAATTATAAGAAGAGAACACTAGAAGTTAGGTAAAACTATGAATATGACAGAAATTGAAAAACTAGATAACGCAGCAAAAGAGAAAAAAATTGCAGAGCTAAGAATTGAGCTTTTTGGACTTAAGTTTAGAAAGCACACTTCAGGTTTGGAAAAACCTCATTTAGCAAAAAATGTAAAAAAGACTATTGCTCGTTTAAACACAGCTTTAAATCAAAAGACTAAAGGTGAGTAACTAAGATGACAACAACAACAGCGCAAGAAACAAAATTTAAAAGAACACTAACTGGAATAGTTGTTAGTGATAAAAGTAATCAGACCATTGTCGTTAAAGTCGAAAGAAGATTTCGTCACCCAAGATATTTAAAGTTTGTGACAAAGTCTAAGAAATTTCATGCTCACGATGAAGAAAATAAAGCAAAAACTGGAGATAAGGTAACCATCATCGAGTCTCGTCCGTATTCAAAATTAAAAAGATGGTTATTAAAAAGCGTAAAATAATAAAAGGTAATTTGAGGATAAAATTATGATTCAAATGCAGACAAGATTAACAGTAGCAGACAATTCTGGAGCAAAGTCAGTCCAGTGTATTAAGGTGCTTGGCGGTTCAAGAAGGATGATTGCTCATTTAGGTGACATCATTGTTGTTGCTGTAAAAGAAGCTCTTCCTGGTGGAAAGGTTAAGAAAGGTTCAGTTCATAAAGCTGTAATTGTAAGAACTGCTTACCCGATTAGAAGAGAAGATGGATCGTACATCAATTTTGATAATAATAGCGTAGTACTTTTGAACAACAATAAAGAGCCAATTGGAACACGTATCTTTGGCCCAGTTGCAAGAGAACTTAGAAATAAAAACTTTGTGAAAATTTGTTCACTAGCCCCAGAAGTTTTATAGGTGGAATATGCAAAAGCTTAGAGTAAACGACGAAGTCATTATTTTAACAGGTAAAGATAAAGGTAAAACTGGAAAAATCCAGAATATTAACTTTAAAACAAATAAAGTTCTTGTTGAAGGCATAAATAAGCTAAAAAAAGCGATTAAGCCAACTCAAGAAAACCCTACAGGTGGAATTATTGATATGGAAAAACCAGTTCATATTAGTAATATTGCTTTGCTTGACCCTAAAACGAAAGCAGCAACACGTGTAAGAATTGAAGTAAAAGATGGAAAAAAGATAAGAGTGGCAACTAAAAGCGGAACCGCTCTTTAATATAGAGGTAATTAGTATGAGTACTAGATTAAAAACTAAATACAGTACAGAAATTAAAAAAGCTATGCAGGATAAGTTTAACTACAAAAATGTTAATCAAACCCCTAAGCTTGAAAAAATAATTGTTAACTGTGTAACTCGTGACTGTGTTCAAAACGGTAAAATGGTTGAAAGTATTGTTAGTGATTTAACAACTATAACTGGTCAGAAAGCAGTTGTCGCTAGGGCAAAAAACTCAATAGCTTCATTTAAGTTAAGAGAGGGTCAAGCTCTAGGTGCGTATGTTACTTTGAGAGGGGCTAAAATGTATGAGTTCCTTGATAGATTGATTAATTTTTCTCTTCCACGAGTTAAAGACTTTAGAGGATTAAACCCAAAGGCTTTTGACGGAAGAGGTAATTATACAATGGGTATGAAAGAGCAAATTATTTTCCCTGAAATTAACTATGACAACATAGATAAAATTAGAGGATTAGGGATTGCTTTTGTTACTACAGCAAAAAATAATGATGAAGGGCGTGAGTTGTTAAAGCAATTTGGCATGCCATTTAGAGAAAAGTAATTAATAAAAGAGGAAAATAACTTATGGCCAGTGTTGCAGCGATTACTAAAAATGAAAAAAGAAAGAAACTAGCGAAAAAGTATTACGCTAAGAGAGAGCAGCTTAAAAAAGTCATCATCGATGCAAATGCTTCTGATGCTGATAAGAATACTGCTGAAAAAAAGCTTCAGAAAATGTCGCGTAATACTAGTTCTGTAAGAGTAAGAAATAGATGTGCTCTAACAGGAAGGCCGCGCGGTAATTATCAGAAATTTCAACTTTGTAGAATAAAATTTAGAGAACTTGCCAGTGAAGGACTTATTCCTGGTGTAACCAAGGCAAGTTGGTAGGAGAATTATATTATGATGACAGATCCTATAGCAGATATGTTAACAAGAGTCAGAAACGCAGTAAGAGCGGGACATGATAAAGTTGATATTCCTGCGAGTAAAATTAAAGCAAATATTTGCCGCGTTTTAAAGGAAGAGGGGTTTATCCGCAATTTTAAAATTGTAGCAAAGGATAAATCTGATTTAAAAATTAGAATTGGACTAAAAGAAGCGGCTCTAGTTGATATTCAGAGAGTTTCAAAGCCTGGATTAAGGGCATATGCAGGATACCAGGATATGCCAAGAGTTCTTAGTGGTCTTGGTGTTTCCATTGTATCAACTTCGAAGGGGATTATCTCTTCTAGAAAATGTAAACAGTTAAAACTCGGGGGCGAAGTCCTCTGTAAGGTTTGGTAGGAGATTAACCATGTCACGTATTGGGAAAAGACCAGTAAGTATTCCAGATAAAGTTGATGTTAAAATCAACGATGGTGTTGTTTTAGTTAAGGGACCAAACGGCCAACTTAATTATACTTTAACTCCTTATGTAAAAGTTGAAGTTAAGGATAAAGAGTTAACTGTAGGACCTGCTGATACTTCTAATAAAAGTAGAGCAATTTGGGGACTAACAAGAACACTTATCGATAATATGGTTATTGGTGTTACTAATGGATTTACAAAAACATTAGAGTTTACAGGTGTTGGTTACAGAGCAGCTGTTCAAGGAACAACTCTCACTTTAAACCTTGGTTACTCGCACCCAATTGAATATAAGCTTCCTGAAGGGATTAGTGCAAAAGTTGTTAAAAATACAATTGAGCTAGCAGGAATTAGTAAAGAATTAGTAGGTTTAACCGCTGCAAAAGTTAGATCGTTTAGACCACCTGAGCCGTATAAAGGTAAAGGGATTAAATATGCCGACGAAGTTATTATCAGAAAAGCTGGTAAAACTGGTGGTAAAAAATAGGTGATATGATGAGAAAAAATAAAGCAAAAATTAAAGATGATTCAAAAGCAAAAGCCTATAGAAGAAAACTTTCTATTAGAAAGAAGATCACAGGTACAGCTGAAAGACCAAGACTTTGTGTTATTAAAACTAACAAGCACCTCCAAGTGCAAGTTGTTAATGATGAGACACAAAAGACAATTTTAGCGATTCAGACTTTTGGAAAAAATGCAGTTGCTAAGGGTGCTAATAAAGAATCAGCGAAAGTTGTTGGATTAAAATTAGCTGAAAAGCTAAAAGAGCAAAATATTACTAAAGCTGTATTTGATAGAAACGGCAAAATTTATACTGGTGTTATTGCAGCTGTAGCTGATAGCGCTAGAGAAAACGGTATCCAAATTTAATAGGGGTTAAATAAATGAGCGAAGAGACTAAAGTCGAAGAAACTAAAGCAGACGATAAGAAATCTAAGAAAAGAGCTTCGAGAGCTCCAAGAAAGCCAGCTCAAGCAACAGGTGGAAGTGATATGGCAGTTGAACTCGAAGAAAGGGTTGTCGCTGTAAATAGAGTTGCTAAAGTTGTTAAAGGTGGACGTAGATTTTCTTTTTCTGCCCTTATTATCGTTGGTGATAAAAACGGTAAGGTTGGTTTTGGACTAGGTAAAGCTAAAGAAGTGCCAGATGCTATTAGAAAAGCAGGGCAAGTTGCTGCTAAAAAAATGATAACAGTTCCAATTGATAATGGAACAATTCCCCATGAAATTCTTGGTGAATTTTGTGCAGGTAAAATTCTTTTCAAGCCGGCTTCTGAAGGTACAGGGATTAAAGCTGCAGGTGCATGTCGTACGATTTTAGAACTTGCTGGAGTAAAAAACGTTTTAACTAAATCAACAAGAGGGAATAATCCTCACAATATTGTTAAGGCAACTTTTCAAGCCCTTAAGGAACTTCGCTCAGTAAATGATATAGCTAAGTCTCGCGGGGTTGAAGATAAAGGTTTGAGAATTAAAAACTAATAGAGGTAATGATTATGGCCAATAAAACTATAACTGTTAAATTAAAGAAAAGTGCTATTACTTGCACAACTAAGCAGAAAGCAACTTTTCGTGGATTAGGTTTGAGAAAGACTAGTTCGAAGAAAACATTAGAAAACACTCCTGCAGTGCGTGGGATGATAAAGAAAGTAATTAATTATCTTGAAATTGTAGAATAATAGAATACTTGGATAGAGGTCCATCATGTTAACTTTAAGTAATTTAAAAAGCCCAAAAGGCGCAACTAAAAATAGAAAAAGAATCGGTCGTGGACAGGGTTCTGGTCAAGGAACTCAAGCTGGTAAAGGTCATAAAGGACAAAAAGCCAGAGCTGGTGGTTCAACTGCTCTCGGATTTGAGGGTGGGCAAATGCCTATTTATAGAAGACTTCCGAAAAAAGGTTTCTCAAACTATCCGTTTAAGACTGAATATGCTGAAGTTAATTTAGCTGATATTGCAACGAAGTTTGACAACGAAGATGTCACTAGAGAAACTCTTATTGCAAAAGGTTTACTAAGCGGTAAGAAGAAATCTCTACCAATTAAGATTCTAGCTAAAGGTGAATTTAGTAAGAAACTAAGCTTTAATGGAGTTGAGAAATTCTCCAAGCCAGCTCAAGATCTTATTGAGAAAGCTGGTGGGAAAATCACTTTACCTCCTGAACCTGAGAAAAGAGAGAAATTTCAAAAATTTAACAAAAATAAATAAAGGCGCAGTTAATGAATGGTGCACAAGGAAAGATAGAGGAGCTCAGGAAAAGAGTTCTATTTACCCTCTTTATGTTAGGCGTTTACAGAGTTGCAACTCAGGTTCCAATGCCTGGAGTGGACGCAAATGCTCTAGCTTCATTTTTTTCAACAAATAAAACAAACCTTTTTGGAGTTTTTAACACTTTTAGTGGTGGAGCTTTAGAGAGGTTTTCTGTTTTGGCGTTAGGGATTATGCCTTATATTACGTCATCTATTATTTTTTCACTTCTAGCTGTTTCTTTTCCCCAGTTATCAGAACTTCAAAAAGAAGCTGGTGGCCACAAGAAAATTCAACAGTGGACAAGGTATTCAACAGTCATTCTTTGTTTTATTCAAGGTTATGGGCTAGCAGTTGGTCTTGAAAATATGCAGTCACCGAACTCAAACCTTCCTATTGTTTTAAACCCTGGTTGGGATTTTAGATTCTTAACAGTTATTTCACTAACGGCTGGTACTATGTTTGTTATGTGGTTGGGTGAGCAAATTACAGAGCGTGGTATTGGTAATGGTATTTCTCTGGTTATTTTTGCAGGGATTGCAGCAGGGATTATTCCAGGACTTAGAGATACAGTTAATCTTTTTCAGAATGGCGAAATATCTGGATTTAACTTATTGATCATCACCTCTATTATGGTCGCTACTTTTTGGATTATCATTTATATTGAAAGAGCTATCAGGAAAATTCCGGTTCAGTACGCTAAGCGTGTGGTGAATAATAGAGTGTTTGGTGGGCAATCAACTCACTTGCCAGTCAAGATTAATATTTCAGGCGTAATGCCTCCCATTTTTGCTTCTGCACTTCTTGGCTTTCCTGCAACCGTATCAAATTTTGTTCCTGCAGATAGCTCATTAAAAGTTTATTTCCAAACAATACAAGACTCACTTTACCCAGGTAAAATGTTGTATAACGTAGTGTTTGTTGGGCTTATTATATTCTTTGCTTATTTTTATGCTGCTGTTCAGTTTAAAACTGAGGATGTTGCTGAAAACTTAAAGAAAAATGGTGGGTTTATTCCCGGTATTCGGCCTGGTGAAAAAACAGCAGCATTCTTAGATTTTATAGTAGCAAGGTTAACTCTTATTGGAGCAATTTATGTAGCTCTCATTTGTGTTATGCCGACAATACTTCTCAATGTTGCTAAGGTTCCTTTTTACTTTGGTGGAACATCCCTTTTAATTCTTGTTGGTGTTGCTATCGATACGATGGGACAGGCTGAGAGTTTCATGATTTCTCAGCGATATGATACTGCTTATAAAGCACGTGGAAAGCATTCAGGAGCAGGGGCAAGAAGATTTTAATGAAAAATTTGGTTTTTATAGGAGCTCCTGGTTCCGGCAAGGGAACGCAGTCTGCAAAGCTTAAAGAAGAGAAATCTTTTTTTCACGTGTCGACTGGGGATTTATTAAGAGCCGAAGTTGCGAAGCAGTCAGAATTAGGTAAAGAGCTTAAGTCTGTAATGGAGCAAGGAAAACTTGTTTCGGATGAATTAGTGGTAAAGCTTTTGAAGGCCAATATAGATCTTGAAAAAAGCGCTTATATTTTTGATGGATATCCGAGAAATATAGCTCAGGCAAAAACACTTGATAGTGAAATCTTGGCTGAGCATGGCTATACGGCAATTTACTTTAAAGTTGATACAGATAAATTGGTTCAAAGACTAACCAATAGACGTGTTACCAAAGACGGTAAGCATATTTATAATCTCCTTACAAACCCTCCCAAAAAAGACGGGATTTGTGATGTTACAGGGCAAGAGCTTGTTCAGAGAGATGATGACAAGGAAGAGGTTATTAGAAAGCGCATGGGTGTTTTCGAAGAAACTGTTGGACCAGTATTAGAGTTTTATAAAAATAAAGGGATTCTTAAAGAAATTCAAGCAGATAGGTCAGTTAGTGAAGTCTACTCTGATATTGAAAAATTTCTTTAAAAAAAGACTTTAATTTTTACTTTAGGCCATTGCATAAGCGTATTGGATCTTATATAAGACACGGTACCCAATATGGTCTGGTTTAAGCCTGTTGTTATGTCTTTGACACTCAATAAGTGCTTGAAATGTGGTTAAAAACGTAAGGAAAAGATATGAAAGTAAGATCATCAGTAAAAAAAGTTTGTAAGCACTGTAAAGTTGTAAAAAGAAAGGGAGTTTTACGAGTAATTTGTAAATCAAACCCAAGACATAAGCAGAAGCAAGGTTAATTTTAGGAGCATATAATGGCACGTATTTTAGGTGTAGATTTACCTCGAAACAAAGCAATGAAAATTGCAATCAGATCTCTTTATGGAGTCGGTCCCAAAATTGGAATTGACGTATTAAATGCAGCAGGCGTTTCTTTAGATAAAAGTTCAAATGAACTTAGTGAAGAAGATGTAAATGCAATCAGGGGTGTCCTTGATGATTATACAGTAGAAGGTGATTTAAGACGTGAAGTTGGTCTTAATATTAAGAGATTGAAAGATCTTGGTTGTTATAGAGGAATTCGTCACCGTAGAGGCTTGCCAGTACGAGGTCAAAGAACTCACACCAATGCAAGAACAAGAAAAGGGAAAGCAGTAGCTATCGCTGGGAAGAAATCAATTAAATCAATGAAGTAATAATTTTAGTAGGGAATAATTATGGCCAAGCAAACTAAGCAAGTTAAGAAAAAAGTAAGAAAGAATATTCCTCATGGGGTTTGTCATATTCAAGCTTCATTTAATAACACGATTGTAACTTTCACAGACCCTGCAGGAAAAGCTCTTGCTTGGGCCAGTGCTGGTGGACTTGGTTTTAGAGGTTCTAAGAAATCTACGCCATTTGCTGCTCAAGTTGCTTCTCAAGAAGCTGCCAAACTTGCTCAAGAGCATGGAGTTCAATCAGTTGACGTAAAAGTTAAAGGACCAGGAGCGGGTAGAGAAAATGCTATTAGAGCACTTCTAGCAGCTGGTTTACGTATTACTTCAGTTGCAGATAAGAGCCCGATACCACATAATGGTTGTCGTGCACCAAAAAGAAGAAGAGTATAATTAATAATTTGATAATAAATTTAGGAGTTCTTTAGATGGAGACTTTCGTTAATAAAAATTGGACAAACATGATTAGACCGGCTGCTTTAGAAGTCGATTCAGATTCTTTAAAGCCTAACTATGGAAAGTTTGTCGCGAAACCTCTTGAAAGAGGCTACGGACTAACACTTGGTAACTCTCTAAGAAGAGTTCTTCTTTCTTCCCTTCAAGGGGCAGGTATTGTTGCTGTAAGAATTGATGGTGTTGACCATGAATTTGGAACTATCAACAATGTAAAAGAAGAAGTTTCTGAAATTCTTCTTAACCTTAAAGAAGTACGTTTCAAATTATCAGGCAAAGAAGAGGAAACTCTTATTCTTGAAAAAAATTCAGAAGGCCCAATCTTGGCTTCAGATATTCAGGAAAGTGGAACTGTTAAGGTTCTAAATCCTGGACACGTTATTGCAAACATCTCTTCTGGTGGATCTATTAAGATGGAACTAAAAATTGGAAGAGGGAAAGGGTATGTAACGGCTCTTGAAAATAAAGAAAATTATGAACTTCCAGTAGGTTGGATTTTCCTTGATACACTTTTCTCACCTGTACATAGAGTTAACTATTCAGTAGCTAACGCTCGTGTTGGTAAGAGAACAGACTTTGATAGACTATCTCTTGAAGTTTGGACTAATGCTGGGGTGGATCCAGTAGATGCAGTTGCTTATTCTGCTAAAATTTTGAGAGAGCAATTATCTGTTTTCCTTAATTTTGAAGATGATGAAGCTCCTGTTGAAACAGCTAAGCCAGTTCAAGCACAGACTCAAAGTAACCCAGCTAATGAATTTTTACTTAAGCCAGTTTCTGAGCTTGAGCTTTCAGTTCGTTCAGCAAACTGCTTACAAAATGCAAATATTAAATATATTTATGAACTAGTTTCTAAAACAGAAGGCGAAATGCTTAGAACTAAAAACTTTGGTCGTAAGTCTTTGAATGAAATTAAAGAAATTCTTTCAAACATGGGACTTGGCCTTGGTATGAAAGTTGATAGCATTATGGGGCAATCTGACAAAGAACATTAAGAGTTAGGATAATAACGAGGATATATCGATGAGACATCAAAAGCACAAATACAAAGTAGGAACGACTCCGGCACACAGAAAGGCCCTTATGAGAAACCTTTCATCAGAGCTTATCGATCATGGAAAGATTAAAACAACTCATGCAAAAGCTAAGGCAACTCAAATCTATGTTGAGAAGCTTATCACTCTTGCAAAAATTGATTCTATTGCAAACAGAAGATTAGCAGCATCTAGGCTTAATAATAAGCTAGCTGTTCAGAAGCTTTTTGCTGAAGTAGGGCCAAAGTTTAAAGAAAGAAATGGTGGTTATACTAGAGTTATCAAAATTGCTGAAGGTCGAGTAGGTGATGGAGCTAAAGTTAGCTATATCTCTTTAGTAGATTAAAAAAACAAGAAAACTTAAATAAAAAAGCCCACTTTGTAGTGGGCTTTTTTTTTGCTATATTTTCTAAATGAAGTATTTCATTATTCTTTTCTCAATTGCTCTGGTCGCGGGTTACTCCTATTATCAATCTTCTAGACTTGGCGATATGACTTCAGATAGCGAAGAAGAGTTGGTATTAAAGGAGCTTCCAGGAGTCTCTCTGGATAAGCTGATGGAAGGCGGGCTTCAGTCTGAAGACTTACACCTATATATAGACAAAATGGACGTGAGTGCCCTTGTTGTGCATTTTTGGGGCACTTGGTGTGGACCATGTGAAGCAGAGTTTCCGGCCTTGGTAAAATTGGCCAAAAAATTTGAAAACAATAAGTCTGTTAACTTTTTATTTGTAGCAGTAGATGATGATGAGAGAAAAGTTCGCAAGTTTATTAAGCGTTTTAAGGGTGCTTACCCAGGAATTCAAGTTTTTCTAGATAATCAAAAGGTGTATAGAGACAAGTTTGGGACAACGAGAGTGCCTGAAACCTATGTTTTTAATAAATTCAAAAAAACAATTCGCAAGTTTTCAGGTGCTATGGAGTGGGAACAGGACTTTTTTTACAATCTTTTGGAAAGTTACGCGACAAAGTAGTTCGCTCAGGTAAGCTGAAAACACCAATAAATAGACAAGTAGCTAGAAATCTTAGACAACCATCCAAAATATTTAATCAATTTTAAGCAAGAATCGTAATTATTTTAGACAAAAGGTGTTAAGAAATTTCACAGTTTGGCGATAAGTCTCTTGAGCAAAATGACTAGTTAAATGAATAACTGTTTATTAAATACTCAGGAGAACCTGCCATGATTGATTGGAAAGTGATTAAAGACCTTCACGTTATTAATAAGTTGGAAAAAATTGTAGGAGAATGGTTTGGAATTGAATTACTTTACGTGAATGAACACGGAAATGTACAAAATACAATCAATCAAAAAGACTATGATTATCAAAACCATTTTTTTAAAGTGCATATGCATTTGCAACATGGACATGATTATCTTCACAGCGATATAGAAAAAATTCATGACAAGTTTGCTGAGGGGGAACAGTCTCCTATCGTTTATGATTCATTTTTTAAAGGTGTTAAGTTAGTCGCAGCTCCCGTTATTTATGAAGGTGAGTTTTTGGGAAGTGTTTTAGGTTTTCCCTTTGTAAAAGATGATTTTACATCAGAAGAGCATGATAGCTTAGTGAAGCAATTAGTTGAGTGTGGTGCCACCAGAGAAGATGCCGATTCAGCTGTAGAGCATTTGAAAAAACTAAGTACGCAAGACAAGTCGTATTTACAGGAACTTGTTTGGCTTGTGGCCAGTGAGGTTATGACCTTCCATGATGAAATCTCAAAACGAGATCAGAGAATTAAGGATCTTAATAGTGAACTTGGTAACAAGTACCGCTATCACAATATGATTGGTAAAGCGAAGCCAATGCAAGCGGTCTACCACTTATTAGATAAGATTTCTAAATCAGAATCAACTATTTTAATTCAAGGTGGGAACGGTACCGGTAAAGAACTTGTGGCCAAGGCCATTCATTATAATTCACCAAGAAAAGACATGGTTTTTGTGGCCCAAAACTGTTCGGCCTTTAACGATAATCTTTTAGACAGTGAACTTTTTGGACATGTAAAAGGTGCCTTTACTGGTGCTGTGAAAGATAAAAAAGGTCTCTTTGAAGTAGCGAATGGTGGAACACTATTTCTTGATGAAATTGGAGATACTTCGCTTGCTATGCAAGTTAAGCTTCTACGAGTTCTACAGGAAGGAACATTTCTTCCTGTAGGGGCCACTAGTCCAAGAAAGGTAAACGTAAGAATTATTGCAGCTACCAATAAGCCTTTAAAAGAGATGATTCAAAAAGGTGATTTCAGAGAAGATCTTTATTACAGACTAAATGTTATTAATGTTGGTCTTCCATCTTTAAAAGAGAGAAAAGAAGATATTCCATTATTGATGGAGTTTTTTGTTGAAAAGAGATGCGCGGAACTTGGAGTACCAACTAAGCAATTTTCAAAAAAATGTATGGAAAAACTAATTGATCATAATTGGCCCGGAAACGTAAGAGAGTTAGAAAATGAAGTTGAGAGGCTGGTTGTTTTAGCTGGAGAAGACAAAACCATTACTCCGGATCTTTTAAGTAGTAAAATTACTGATGATGGGAATGTCCCAACGTCATTAAAAGGAGTGAGAACTTCAGGTAAACTTAAAGATGCACTTGAAGAGCTTGAGGCCTTGATGATTAAAGAAGGGCTTAAGAGATGCAATTTTAACAAATCGCGCCTAGCAAAAGAGCTCGGTATTTCGAGAGCAGGTCTTATTATGAAAGTTGAGAAATATGGACTTGATAAGAGAAATAAGGCCATGGGTGAATAGATAAATATTTCAATATTTTTTTAACAATATGCCCCAACTTTGGTTGGGGCTTTTTTTTATGCGCACCGCTTAAAACTTGTCCCTTGCCTCTTAAAAGGCTAAATTCTTCCCATGCAAAATCTAGAAGAAAAACGTCAAAAGTTAAGTGAACTCAACAAAGCAGCAGAGCTTGGCGGTGGCCAAGTGAGAATTGATAAGCAGCACGAACAAGGTAAGTACACCGCTCGTGAAAGAATTAATAAACTGCTAGATCCGGGTAGTTTTATTGAGTTTGATAAATTTGTTACTCACAAAGCAACAGCTTTTGGAATTGATAAAGATAAGTTTTTGGGTGATGGGGTTGTTACAGGTATCGGAACAATTAATGAGCAACAAGTGGCCATCTTCTCTCAAGACTTTACTTGTTGGGGAGGAGCTCTTGGCGCAGCTTACGCAAAAAAAATCTGTAAAGTGATGGATTTTGCTTTGGATAATAGAATTCCTGTCATTGGTATAAATGATTCTGGTGGAGCGCGTATTCAAGAAGGTGTTGAATCTCTTGCCGGTTACGCGGATATTTTTTGGCGCAACGTAGAGGCCAGTGGAGTTATTCCACAGATTTCACTTATTATGGGGCCATGTGCTGGCGGTGCCGTTTATTCTCCGGCGATGACAGACTTTATTTTTATGGTGGAAAAAACTTCTTGTATGTTTGTCACTGGCCCTGATGTTATTAAAACGGTAACTCATGAAGAAGTAACAAAAGAGCAATTAGGTGGAGCGAGCACTCATAACGAAAAATCAGGTGTGGCCCATTTTAAATGTACAGATGAAAATGATTGTTTTGAAAGAGTCCGTGAGTTACTTACTTTTATACCTCCAGCAAATTTTTTAAAATTAAAAGAAAAGGACACTAGTGATTCGGTGACGAGAGAAAATACTAAACTAAAAGATTTAATACCTGCTAACCCTAAAAAACCATATGACATTAAAGAGATTGTTTTAGATGTGGTGGATGATTCACACTTTCTAG
>CAYGUN010000021.1:0-17691 GCA_964353025.1 uncultured Bacteriovoracaceae bacterium | reverse complement strand
TTGCTCCAATATTATCAACGGAAAGTGAGCACTCGGGCTTCACTCTCTTCATAAAAGAAAAGAGGGCATCTGTGATGAGTTCTAGATTTAAAATTTTTATTTTTATCCCTTCAGATATTTTTGCATAAAATAAATCAGCAAAAGAAATACCATGGTAATTAAGCGGGACTGAGGCCTTTATTTGTTCAATTGCTTGAGAAAGATCACCTTCAAACGACGATGAGTTTTTATTTAAGTAAACCAAGGGGGCCAAGTCTATAATAGCAGATAGACGTTTGTTTGAAATAAAAGAAGGGATTTCTAAATTTAATGAACAAAAAATAAATGAGATAAAAGACAAAAAAGAAGATTTAAATAGCTGGGAAAAGTGTAAGTCGTCGGGCTGTTTTTCAAGTTTTCTTAAGTAGAGAGTGAGGAAGTTATTCTTTTTAACTTTAAGGTCGTGAGATATTTTATCTATATTTCTACCCGTTGTTGTTAACAAAAGAATGTTCTTCTTTGAAATTTTTTTTAACACCATTTTATAAAAAAATTGATGAACAAGTATCATGTATTTATTTTTTTTAGGTATTTCTTCATGAGTGTCAATGAAGGAGCTGCTATATTTATATTCTAGAAATGCAATATTATTTGCGATGGCATATCTTTTAGATAGTATTCCAAAATATCTTTCAGAGTCATTTAAATATTCACCACGGTGAAATATGTTATCAGGGATAAGGCAAATTAATTTTTGGTACTTTGGATTATTCTCAAAGGCATTATGAATAATTTCTATAATCCAAAGACAGTAAGAGATTGCCCATTGAGCATAGAAGATGAATGTGAATTTATAGGAGTTGGTTATACCATGCTTATCTTTTAATTTAACTTGTGCTTCAATATTTTCTAAACAGTGATGCATGTATTTACTTGCATTTCGATGGGAGTCATTAGGTAAAAATTTTAATGTGTCCATGCATGGAATTTTTCTTTCTGTAAGAAAGGATCTAGTACTGGGGTTTGGACTAATAATGGTTAAATCGTCTACTTGAAGCTCATTACTTTGAATAATTTCAAGCAATTTCTGAGCTTCATCAATAAATTCGATAATAACAAGTGAGCTGGGCATTATAACCTTGTGTGCACAGAGTTGTTTTTCTACAAAGTAGCATTAAAGCTATTAGTATTTGCTTCTTATGGGTGTTCAATTATAGGATATTTTTGTAGATTGTTAATAGTTTTAGATAGGAACTATTGTGAAAAATTTAGTCATTGCAGCAAATGGACTGGTAGGTAAAGCTATTGTCTGTGCTTTGCAGCAAAAAAATATAAGTTTTAAGCCTTACTGCCACAAAAATAATCTTGTAGGTATGGATATTCTGAATATATTAAACTTTGAACAAGTTAAGCTCGAATTAGAAAAGCAATTACCTCAATATGTTTTTTTATGCGCTAATAAAGCAGGTGGAGTTAATGCTTGTGAGCAAGACCCGAGGGCCGCCACTGAGTTTCATGTTGAAGCCACTGCGAATCTGGCTAAAGTATGCAACAAAATTGGGGCTAAGTTTATTTTTATTTCCACTGATTATATATTTTCTGACAGGGAAACCCCTTATGATGAAAACGAGGAAGCCTCTCCACTTAATATTTATGGAGAACTCAAACTTCAAGCAGAGAGGACCGTTGTCGATAGCTGTTCTGATTACTTGATCATTAGAACAACAAATGTTTATGGCGATGACCCCGAATCAAAAACACCCAATTACTTTACTAGCACATTAAATAAGTTGAAACAAAATCAAAAGATCCAGGCTGCAAGCTGCCTTTTTGGCAATCCTACCTATGTAAACGATTTAGCTAGGGCCATAGTCGAATTAAGTGAAAAAGATGAAAAAGGAATTTTTCATGTAGTGGGGCCTGCGAATATGAATCGCTATGAGTGGACTAAAAAAATATGTGAAGTTTGGGGGTACGATATTTCTTTAATTGAAGAAGTTAAAACTCTTAATGATAAAACTCGTAGGCCCCAGAGAATTGAATTAGATACAAAAAAATTAAACAATATTATTGATTGGAAGTTTCTCGATGTGAGAGAAGCCCTCCAAAAAATAAAAAAGCAATAAGCAAATAGGAACTTCTATGAAAACAGTATTACTTTGTGGTGGTCTTGGAACTAGATTAGGAGAAGAAACTTCTGTTAAGCCTAAGCCGATGGTTGAAGTTGGAGAACATCCCATTTTGTGGCATATCATGAATTGCTATGCTCGTCATGGCTTCACTGATTTTACGTTGGCATTAGGTTATAAGGGAGATGTTATTAAAAACTTCTTTTTAAACTTTTTTGCTCTAAATAGTGATTTTAAAATTAATTTAAAAAATGGCACTATTAATTACTTGAAGGAATGCAATATGGATTGGGATGTTTCTTTAATAGAAACAGGAGCAGACTCAATGACAGGTGGCAGACTTCATCGTTTGCAACCTCTACTTGAAAAAGAGGGAACTTTCATGCTTACTTATGGAGATGGAGTGGCCAATGTTGATATAAAGAAACTTGTTGAGTTTCATCGCTCTCATGGAAAGCTAGCGACAGTAACTGCTGTACGTCCCCCTTCGCGATTTGGAGAAATAGTTATGAAAGGTAACCAAGTCACTACCTTTGCTGAAAAACCTCAAACAGGCGAGGGGTGGATTAATGGTGGCTTTTTTGTTTTTGAGTCAGAAGTTTTTAAATACTTAAATGGGGATCAAACTATTTTAGAAAGGGAACCAATGGAGAGACTGGCACAAGATGGTCAGTTAATGACATTTAAGCATGAAGGATTTTGGCAATGTATGGATACTCTTCGTGACAAAAAATATTTAACAAATTTGTGGGAGTCTGGTGATGCTCCTTGGTTAAACTAAAAGTAGGGAAAAATGTTTCAGAATGTTTATAAAGGAAAAAAAGTTCTTGTAACGGGTCATACTGGATTTAAAGGGACTTGGCTCACTTTTTGGTTGAAAAAACTAGATGCAGAAGTTTTTGGTTATTCTTTAGATATTCCAACAACTCCTTCGTTATATGATGAGAGTGGGTTACACAGCGAACTTGGTTTTGAAGAATGTGACGTTAGAAATAGTAAATTGTTGGAAGAATATTTAGAAAAGGTACAGCCAGATATCGTTTTTCATTTAGCAGCTCAGGCAATTGTTCGTACTTGTTATGATGATCCCGCCTTAGCATTTGAAACGAATGTAATGGGATCTGTTAATATACTTAATGCAATTAGAAAATCAAAAAGTGTTAAATCTGCAGTGATGATTACGAGTGATAAGTGCTATGAAAATGTTGAGTGGGAGTATGGTTATAGAGAAGATGACCGGCTTGGTGGAACAGATCCTTATAGTGCTTCCAAAGCAGGAGCCGAAATAGCCTTTTCTACTTTTTCTCGCTCTTACCTTAAGCAAGGGACAGGTCCTCAAATTGCTTCTGCTCGTGCAGGAAATGTCATTGGAGGAGGTGATTGGGCTCAGCACCGAATAGTACCGGATTGTGTTCGTTCCTGGTCTGAGAATAAATCAGTAGAGATAAGAAGTCCTCATGCTACAAGACCATGGCAATTAGTTCTGGAACCGCTAAGTGGGTACTTACAGCTAGCAGCTGATCTTTATCTTGATTCAACTAATTTACATGGAGAGTCTTTTAATTTTGGGCCAAGAGATGATACGAATCTACCCGTTTCAGAGCTAATTCAAATGATGCAAGAGACTTGGAAAGAAGGAGAGTATCATATCAATGCTCCTGACTCAGCTAAAAAAGAAGCTGGCTTATTAAAACTTTGCTGTGATAAGGCATTATGGCGTTTAAAATGGCAGGCAGTACTTTCACCAAAAGAGACGATTGATATGACTACTAAGTGGTATCTGAATTACTACAAAGAAAAGAAAATCGATATAAAAGAATTTACTCTTGCCCAAATTGAAGAGTATGAGAATTTAGCAAGAGAAAGAAAACATCGCTGGGCAATACTATGATTGATGGTGTTCTCATTTCTCCACTAAAAATTTTCAAAGATAAAAGAGGGATGGTTCTTCATTTTTTGAATAAAGAAGCCCCTTCATTTAAAAAATTTGGGGAAGTCTATTTTTCAGTTGTAAATCCTGGCATTGTTAAAGGCTGGAAGTTTCATAAAAAAATTCATCAGAACTTTGCAGTACCTGTTGGCAAAATCAAATTAGTCATTTTTGATCCCAGAGAAAATTCTACAAGCAGAGGAGAAGTTCAAGAAATAGAAATGGGTTTAGATGATTATAAAAGAGTCTCTATTCCGCCTGGCGTTTGGTATAGCTTCAAAGGAGTTTCAGTAGTTCCTGCTATGATCACAAATGTTATTGATTACCCCCATGAACCTGAAGAGAGTATGACCAGAGATTTAAACACTGATGAAATCCCCTATAGGTGGAAGTAAGATGTCCGCTCTTTATTTGAATAATAGATTATTAAATGAAAATATCAAGCTGCTTATTTTTGATAAAGATGGCACATTAATTGATTTACACTATTATTGGACAGAAATGATAAATGTACGTGCACGCAAGTTATGTACGACTTTTTTTTCAAATGAATTAGGAATTAAAACGTTGCAAAAAACGATGGGTCTTTCTCAAAATGAAAAATACCTAAAACCAGAGGGGCCAATAGGGGCAGTCCCAAGAGCAAAAGTGGTAGAGATTGTGACAAGTAAGATTAATGAATTATTGCACTCTTCAGTTGAAGAATACGAAGTTGAAGATATTTTTCGGCAAGCAGATGAAGAGACGAGCAAAGATATAGAAAAATATTTAAGGGTTTTGCCGGGAGTTCAACATTTACTCGAGACTTGTAAGCAAAAAGGAGTGAAGACCGCTGTGGCAACTTCTGATATTACCTCAAGGGCTGAAATAGCAATGGATGTTCTCGGTTTAAAAAAATATTTTGATTTTATTATAGGCTCAGATCAAGTTGTAAAAGGGAAGCCTGATCCTGAAATGGGAGAGAAAATTTTGAGAGAGTTTAATATTTCTCCTTTAAATACTGCTATGATAGGTGACCATATGGCGGATATTAACATGGGGAAAGCTTGCTCCATTCATTCTCTTATTGCTGTTGCGACAGGCTTAATTTCTTATGATAACTTTAATCCGAATGGGTTTGAAGTTGTAAACACATTAGATGAAGTAAAAATTCAATAGGGCCATTTATGACAAAAAAAGTAGTTGGATTAATACCTGTACGGATGGAATCGACCAGACTTCCTGGAAAGCCTCTTGTTGATATAGCAGGCCTTCCGATGGTAATACACGTTTACAAGAGAAGCTTACTAGCAAAGTCATTAGATGATGTTTATGTAGTGACAGACAGCAGTGAAATTAAAAGCATTGTGGAAGACTACGGTGGAAAAGTTTTAATGACTCGTTCTGAACATGAAACAGGCACTGATCGCATAGCAGAAGCAGCAGAGAACCTTGATTGTGATATTGTCGTTAACATACAAGGAGATGAAGCCCTTTTAAGACCGGAGGACATTGATAAAGTTGTTGATTTACTTTTAAAGGATGAGTCTATCAATATTGCGATGCTTGCTATACCTTTTCAGAAATATAACTCACCTTCAGATATAAAAATTGTTCTTGATGAAAATGACTATATTATGTATTTCTCTAGAGCTGATATTCCATCGGATGCTAGAACTGAAAACCCTCCCTTAACGAAAGCGTATCATATAGTGCCTTTTAAAAAGGAATTTCTAATGAAATTTTCCTCTTGGGGAAAGTCGGCATTAGAAAAGATAGAATACATTGAATACATGAGAGTTTTAGAAAAAGGGTATAAGATAAAAGTTTATCATGTAAATGATAATGCGATTAGTGTTGATACAAAAGAGGATCTTGAGTATGTTCGCTCAGCTATGAAAACGGATAAGTTTTTTCCAAAACTCTATACTTAACAACATACGCAGTTTTATTGAGGGCTGATAGGCAACCCAAATAAGAAATATATTTAAAAAGATGGATCCGAATAATAAATAACTTTGTTTGGGTGAATAGCCAAAATGGGTCCAACGATAAGCAATAACTTGTCCAATTAAAGAACAGAAAAAAAGATTTCCACTAGATACCTTAAAACAGCTAAATTCAATTAAGGCAGAGAAAATCCCGATGAGCAAAATAATAATAAAAAGAAAAGGCAGTGAACCTGGATAGTAAAAAAATCCAATAAATCCAGGAATTGAAATAAAATTTTTAGTTGAAAGGTCTTGTTCTATGTATGGTGAGTTAATGATACTTAGATCATAGAAACTTGTCCCAGTTGTCTTAGATTTTTCATCTAGGGCCATATTGAAAAGATGCCAGCTTTTTTTGTTATAACTACTAATTGCCATGACTCCTTCAATTCCAACCCATCGATCGATAATTAATACTTTAGTTCTTTTAGAAAATGTTTGAATTCTTTCGCTAAGGCTGTCTTCTGTAATCTGATCTTTAAACTTTAATCCTCTAAGATTATTAGTTAAGAAAATAGAACAGCCAAATAAAAAAATAAGAATAACAGTAAAAGGAATAAGAAAACGAAATTTTGCCTTAGTAGAACTAAGCTGTTCTAACTTTCCCCAAAATAAAGCGGAAGCGTTTAAAATCATTCCTCTGCTTAGTAATGAAACACTTGAAAAGAAATTTTCAAATAGAGCAATAAGAAAGAGCAAGGACCCACTTTTTTTGATAAGTCTTTCAAAGTCGAGCAATACACAAGAAAAAGAGGTAAGCCCGAACAGAAGTAGCCATTTAAACAATCCATTTAATGAATAAGGCAGTATGGTTTCTGGCTGTGAGCCTTTTTGATAAATTCCTGCAAAGTAGTTAATTGAAGCAATAATGAGAAAAAATACGATGAACAAGGTTAAAATGATAGTTCTATTTCTCTTGTAATATTCGAAGAAGAGGGAGCTGTTTTTGTTAATATGGTTGGAAGGATATTTAAAAAGTAATTTTTCTCTTATAAAACTGGCAAGAATTAAGGCAAGAGCTCCGATACTGGAAACTAACATAGCGTTATCATATTCAGATGGAAAATAGTTGAATTGTCCAACTGATTCATTAAACTTTCCGTTTAGAAATATTTGGCGAATAGAGAATTTAATCCAAAAACCAAGCCATAAAAAAGATCCGATAAAAGTATCAAAAAAGATTTTATTTTTCCTAAATCCAATAAAAAAAAGAGTATTGAATGAAATAGAAAAAAAAAGATAGAGAAAGTTATTGCCCGGATAATATTGTAGGCAGTAGACAGTCGAAAGGGTCACAAGGAAATAGCCTACAATGCTTAAGTATTTATGTGTCATTTTTTCTACATTGAATGAAGTTTATTAAGCAATTCTAGCATAGGAGAGTAAAAGATTAAAGGTGTTTTCTAGTAGAAAAAATCATGAAAAGAAGGGAATCGCTGAATTTTAAGTTCTAAAGTTTTAGAGACGATTGAGCTAATATTTTGTGCATTGGCTTCGACAACACAATCCGATTGTTCAGGCGTTACGGGCAATAAATTAATTCCTAAGTTAGATGAGATTGTAATAATTTTATTTCTGAGAATAAGGGCTTCTATTGTAACACCTCCTTGAGTACATATTACAGTATCAGTACAAAGGAGTAGGTCCTTCATCGGACGATTATTGACGTTTTCCCATGGGCAGTTTTTACTCAGAAAATTCTCAGGAGGTCTTCCCGGATGAGTTCTGTATTGTATATGTAAATCTTTGAGTTCTAGTTTTTGAATCACTTCTAAGATAGAAATATTTTCCTTTATATCGATCGAAAAGAGTATCAGTAGATTTTTATTTGGAAGAGTTTTTTTCTCAATTGGATCTCGTAAATATTGGTAACGTAAGGACTTGTATGGAGTTTGTTTGATATTATTCCAGCCAAAATTATTAAGTAAGTTTTTATAATACTCACCAATGACTAATATTTCATTTGGAAGATAAGCATCTTCTAAATTGAGATGTTTGTAGAAATTTGTATAATGGGGGCCAAAGGCAAAATGAGGATAAGCTTTAATGTTTACATCAGGGGAATTTTTATGCGCGTGAAAACAAAGCCCTCTTTCCCAAGCATAGTTTTCGCATAAATAAATAATTTCAGAGGTTGTTGAAAGTTTTTTGAGTAGGTGACTAATTGCAAAGGTTTCTAACACCTTTTCACCAGTAATAGAAATATAAATTTGATGTTTTAATGAATCTATAAGATTAATATTGCAATGAGAGTAATTCTTGATAGTCCTGAGCTTGAAGGCCAAAACTACTGACAATTTAACTATTTTAAAAAAATATTGAAAAAAAGCAGGGAAAGTAAGAAACTCCTCTACGGTGTAGTGTGAAGAGACATTATTTGAATGAGAAAGGTCTCTATAGAAATTCCTAAGAGGAATGTTTGATTTATAAAGAACAAGGCCTATGAAACTGTAGGTATGCTCTAGGTTTTGTTGTTCCTCTTTGATGTAATTGCTAGAGAAGTATTGGTTTTTATATGTGTAAAAAGGATAGTTAATAAAAAATATTTTTTCTTTTATTTTCGTAAAATCTCTTTTGCCTAAGTATTTATGTATAAGCCATTTTTTTCTAGTAAAAATAAAAAGTACCTTGATAGGTCTGATGACATGCTTAATAGTTTCTTTAAGATAGGACTGCTTAAAGTAGATTTCACTTCCGCTTTTTTTGAGAGAGCAATTAATAAAAAAATCTTTTAAAAAGCTTATTTTCTTTTGAGGTTCAACTTTATTTGAAACTTGATTAACGAAAATAATAAAACAAAAAAGGGAATAGCTTTTAAATGAAAGAGGATTCTTTTCATAAGCATCAGTATAGTAAAAAATATCTCCCCATTCCTTTGAGTTAGTTATTTTTTTTAATGAAGGGTTTTGTTGATAAAGAAAAGAAGGGAAATGAGAGATATAGGAGAGGTATTCTTTTTTAGCTGCAGTTGAAATATCTTTTAGCGAGTCTGAAGGAAGGTGAAAGCTAAATCGAATATTCTCTTTTTTTAAATATTCTTCCAGTATAATTCTTTTTGATTCATGATCGGAGTAGTAGATAAAATGATAATGGTCTTGAGAGTTAAATCGTGAATGGCTGAAAGAAAAATTTTCATCAATGATATAAAGTTGGTTCATGTCTCACAACGAAGGGGAATAAACAGAACTTTGTTTAATATTGTATGTCGTGGGGGTTATCGCGAGTATTGGAGTATGGGGATTAACTTGATGGTAAAGAGCAAGAAGAGAATTTATCTCATCTTGTTTGTAGTTATTGGGTCCGTATCCATCAAATCCAGCAAGGAGAATTCTTTTTGCTCCTCCAGCAGCAGCAGCAGCAATTGTATAACCAAAAACGAGAGGATTTGGAAGTTCGCATTCTGTTCCCTGAAAAGAAAAACTACCTTCTTTAACAGAAAGTCCATAATTGAATATCTGTATATCAGCCAAGTTCTCTTTTAGACTTTTAGGCAGGGAGTTTTCTGGAAGTATAATGGGTTTTTTTAAATTTTTATACTTGGATGAATCCATCATCAGTCTCATTGGGTGGCAGGCTGAATAGGCTGTTATCAAGTCGGGATATATGGTTGTATTCATATTTAAAGAAATTGTAATTGGGGCAAATTTTTTAATGTACTGCTCAATAGCCTTGCTGTATTTTATAGCGCCGTTGCCACCCCCTATAATGAGCACATCCTTGCCTTTAACTAATTCAGCAGGGTGCCAGGTACCAGTAGAGTTTATATGTCTGGCTTTAAAGGCATCATTGAGAGCTTCAGAATTGTAAGAAGTTGAGGTTGCTTGAGATAGGTTTTCAATCGTATCAATGAGTTCTGTAACCGAGCATTTTTTATTGAGTAACTCCTGCGTAAAAGTAGGATGAATTTTATAACTAGCGGATAAATAATAAAGAAGATTTGGTCCCCAGTTAAGTTCTTTTTTTAGTTTTTTAAAACTACCCAGCACTAAGGGGAAAAGAGGTTCTGGTTGATATTGAGTAAAGCCCCTTTTTCTCAACTCCAACAATAAATATTCTGTTCTTGTGTTTCCTGCACCTCTTCCCATTCCGAGTACCGTACTATCAAGCCATGTTACATTTTGTTCAAGGGATTCCAACGTATTTGAAATTCCATTATATTGGTTGTCATGGGTATGAATTCCTATTTCTTTATGCCATGATAATTTAATTAAATCTATAATTTTAGTAGTTTCTTGTAGAGACATATTCCCAAAAGAATCTGCAAAGTAAAGAACGTCAACACAGTTAAAAGAGTTAATTATTTCAATCGCTTCTTTAATTTCAGCACCTGTTCTATCTGTGATTTGCATAATATTTAGAACCACTTGATAGCCGTTTCCACTAAGGAACTCTAAGCATTTTCCAATATCTTTGAGTTCTTTCGTGTGACATGCAACTCTGACAATATCAACCGGAGAAGATGATTTTGGAGCAAAAATATTGTCGATACCATCAACTTTTGAATCTAGAAATTCCTTGGCATTAATCATTACAGCTATTTTTGCGTTTTGAGGAAGCGGTAGAGAGTTTATTAGTTCATCAGTTGTGTATGAGTATGGGCCAAAAAATCGATCATTGACTCTTGTTCTTAGTCCAAGTTCAATAACATCAACTTTGGCTAATTCCATGGCCTGTAGGTATTCTTTGACAAGATCTATTGAGAAATCCCAGTTATTGCAATAACCACCATCACGTAGAGTACAGTCGAGGATTTTAATATTATTATTCATAATAATTCTTTCTCCCAAATTTAAGGCATTATGCCACTTTTTTTGCTGAAACAAAAGTTAACTCTTCGTGGTATTGCGCTACGCAAGTGAAATTGATAGTATCAGCAGCTTAAAGAAGAACTTATGAGCGGAAAGATGAAAATTTTAATAGTTTCGCAGTACTACTGGCCTGAGCAATTTCGTATTAACGATATTGCAAAGGGATTAGTAGAAAAAGGGCACGATGTGACCGTACTTACGGGGATTCCTAACTACCCACAGGGCTTTTTTTTTAAAGGTTATGGGTTAACTGGTCCATTTTTGGAAGAAAATGACGGAGTTAAAATCATAAGAATACCCCATACCCCAAGAGGGCAGAAAAAAAACCTTAAGCTTGCTTTAAATTACTTGTCATTTATGATTGTGTCCTCAGTTTTAGCGCCCTTTGTTGTAAAAGGGCACTTTGATAAAATCTTCGTTTTCCAGCCTTCTCCTGTTTTTTCAGGTTTGTCAGCTGTCGTTTTGAAGTTTTTAAAAAGAGCTAAGATTTATTTTTGGGTTACAGATCTATGGCCTGAGTCTTTGACTGCGACCTTGAATATTAAGTCTCGCTTTATATTGGTTCCTGTGGAATGGTTTGTGAAATTCATTTATGCTCAGAGTGAAAAAGTCCTTGTTTCTTCTCGTGGTTTTTCTGAACGAATTGAGAGGCTCGGAGTTTCTGCCAAGAAAATTGTATATTGGCCACAATGGGGAGAAGAGTTCTTTAGGAAAAAAGAAATAAACTTAAAAGAATTAAAGGAATTAGTTTTACCCGATGGTTTCAAAGTCATGTTTGCGGGAAATATTGGAACTTCTCAGTCTTTTGAAACTATTGTTGAAGCTGCTGATATTCTTAAAGATAATAAGAATATTCATTGGATTATTTTGGGCAATGGGCTAATGAAGCCTTGGGTAGAGAGAGAGATAGTTAAGAGAGGACTACAAGAGCAATTTCACTTACTTGGTTCATTTCCTATTACTAAGATGCCTATGTTTTATTCAAAGGCGGATGCTCTACTTTTCTCTTTAAAGAAGGATTTTCTTTTTTCTTTAACGCTGCCGGGGAAAACTCCAACTTATCTCGCTAGTGGCAAACCTATAATCGCCTCAATCGATGGAGAGGGTGCCAGAGTTATAGATGACGCGCAATGTGGTATCAGTTGCCAGGCTTCAAATCCGCAGGAGTTAGCGAATGCTGTTTTAAAATTATCAAGACTTACTGAGGACGAAAGAAAGATAATGGGAGTGAATGCAGTCGAGTATTTTGATAAGCATTTTGATAGAGAAAAACTTCTTTTCAAGCTCGAAGAAGTTATGCAACAATCCCCATAGGAAGCTTTGCGGGCGAAACTCAAATGAAAATTTTAATACTCGGTGCAACAGGAATGATTGGCCATAGACTGTGGTCAGGATTAAGCGAAACACATGATGTTTCAGCTTTAATGCGTCGAAAAAGAAGTGAAATTCCGAATCTTCCCAATATAAAAACTGATAGCATAATTGATCAGGTAGATGTTTTAGATAAGCAAAAACTCACAGCAGTT
This sequence comes from uncultured Bacteriovoracaceae bacterium, assembly GCA_964353025.1. Lineage (GTDB taxonomy): Bacteria > Bdellovibrionota > Bacteriovoracia > Bacteriovoracales > Bacteriovoracaceae > CALFYV01. The sequence goes on along the minus strand of CAYGUN010000021.1, from coordinate 5,349 downwards.
ATTGAGCGAATTAAGCCAGAAGTTGTTTTTAATTGTATCGGAGTAGTGAAGCAGCTTGAGCAGGCAAGAAGCCATGCTGAATCGATTGAACTGAACTCTTTATTTCCTCATATATTAGCTCAAATCTGTTTGGAAAATGGAGCTAGAATGATTCAATTTAGCTCTGACTGTATTTTTGATGGTAAGCAGGGGAATTACAAAGAAGAAGATTTTCCTTCCGCATCAGATTTATATGGACGCTCAAAGGCATTAGGCGAAGTTAATTATCTAGAAAATGTTCTTACGCTAAGAACTTCTTTTATCGGTCGAGAAATTTTTCCGCATGGTGGTTTAATACATTGGTTCGAATCAAATGCAGGTCGTAAAATTAAAGGTTTTTCACGCGCTATTTATTCAGGACTTCCAGCAGTCACTTTTGTACGAATTTTAAATGAATATATTCTCCCTTGCTCAGAGTTAAATGGCCTTTATCATTTATCAAGTGATCCAATTAATAAATATGATCTTCTGATGAAAGCTAAGAAAGTCCTTAATATTAATATTGATATTGAAAAAGACGAAGATTTTGTTATAGATAGGTCATTAGACTCTAGTCGCTTGAAAGAGAAATTGGGGGTAGATATTCCAGATTGGAATGTTTTAATAGAGGATTTGGCAAAGGATTCTCTATTTTATCAGGAGTTAAAAAAGTGATTTTAGATAGTAAAGTAATACTTGTTACTGGTGGCACGGGCTCAATGGGAAAAACCTTTGTTCGCAGGGTTTTGTCAGGGGAGCTTGGGGTTCCCAAAAAGGTTATTGTTTTCTCTCGTGACGAAGGTAAGCAGCATGATATGCGGTTATCTTATCTTCATAAAAGAGTGGGTACTGATGAGCTTATTTATAATAACTTCAAAAATGTTTTAGAGTTTAGAATTGGAGATGTGAGAAGTTACGAGGATGTTTGTTCTGTTTTGCAAGGTGTTGATATTGTCGTTAATGCGGCTGCATTAAAGCAGGTACCTACTTGTGAATATTTCCCTATGCAAGCAGTTCTTACAAACTGTATGGGAGCACAAAATATCGTGAGAGCCATCAAAGAGTTAAGACTGCCAGTTGAAAAAGTAGTGGGGATTAGTACTGATAAAGCTGCTAAGCCTGTGAACGTGATGGGAATGACGAAATCAATCATGGAGCGAATTTTTACCTCGGCCAATGTTCTGATTAAAGAAACAAGCTTTATGTGTGTCCGTTATGGTAATGTTCTTGCTTCGCGTGGTTCTGTTATTCCTTTATTTCATGAGCAGATAAAAAATGGGGGGCCAGTCACTCTTACAGTTCCTGAAATGACCAGGTTTTTGATTACTCTTGATGAAGCCGTTGATACCGTTTTTGCTGTTTTAAAATTTGGGCTTCCCGGTGAAACCTTTGTGCCTAATGCTAAGTCTGCCACAATGCTTAATGTAGCCAAGGCATTAATTGCAGATAGGGATATTGAAATTAAAGTCGTTGGAATCCGTCCTGGTGAGAAGCTACATGAAATAATGATTTCGGATGAGGAGATTCATTTTTGTGAACAAAGAGGTGATTGGTACGCAATTAGCTCGATGCTTCCAGAGCTTCAAGGGGGTAAAGATATTTTGAAATGTCTTAGCGAAGAATTTAGTTCAAAGAATCATGTCCTTGATTTTGGTGGGACGAAAGAGCTTCTCTTTAAGCATAGTTTATTAGATATAAATGAAGTAAGTCGTAATGATACAGATGAGCTATTAAAGTAAAAGGTTTAAATATGAGTTTGAAAGTAATGACAATTGTTGGAACAAGACCTGAGATTATTAAGTTAAGTCGGATTGTTCATGAAATAGATAAGCATATGGAACATATCCTTGTTCATACCGGCCAAAACTTTGACTATGAACTTAATGAAGTTTTCTTTAAAGATTTAGGAGTAAAAAAACCTGATTACTTTTTGGATGCAGCTAAAAGTAATGCAGCCCAGACTATTGGAAATATTATTGCGAATATTGATGATGTTCTAGAGAAAGAGAAGCCAGACGCAGTTTTGCTTTATGGAGACACAAATAGTTGTTTGTCTGTGATTTCAGCTAAAAGAAGAAAAATCCCTATTTTTCATATGGAGGCAGGGAATCGTTGTTTTGATCAAAGAGTTCCTGAGGAGTTAAATAGAAAAATTGTTGATCATTTAAGTGATATAAATATGGTTCATTGCGAGCATTCAAGAAGATATTTGTTAGATGAGGGGATTAAGCCAGAGACTATTATTAAAACAGGAACTCCTATGAGAGAAGTTCTTAGCTTTTACAGTTCAGATATTGAGTCTTCCGATGTTTTATCTCGATTGAGCTTAAGTTCAAAGGATTTTTTTATTGTTTCCGCACACAGAGAAGAAAATGTTGATTCTGAAGAAAACTTTAAAAATTTACTTAATAGTTTAAAGGCCATTGCTGATAAATATAATAAAAGAGTTATTGTTTCCACCCACCCACGCACGAGGAAGAAACTAGAAGAAATTGGGGTGAAGAACCTTCATGAGAAAATTGAATTTCTTAAACCACTTGGTTTTTTTGATTATGTAAAGCTTCAACAAGAAGCCTATTGCGTGATTTCCGATAGTGGAACAATTACTGAAGAAGCTTCTATTTTAAACTTTCCAGGAATTATGATTAGGCAGGCTCATGAAAGGCCTGAAGGAATGGATGTTGGAGCAGTGATTATGTCTGGTCTATCAGAAGAAAGAGTTATGGATTCAATAGAGATGGCCGTTTCCCAAGAGAAGGTCCGAAGTATTGCCGATTATGAATCAGATGAAGTTTCTAAACACGTGGTTAAAATTATTCAGAGCTATACTGACTATATCAACAGAACTGTTTGGCATAAGACAATTTAGTTTATTTTCTTAGACCTGTTATACTGAAGATACATTGTTTCTATATCAAAAGTACCTGATGTTAAAATTATATATATAAGGTCTTGATGATTTGATCTGATCAGAAATTTCGATTGTTCGCAAAATCTCAATTCCAACATCAAAAAATACTTCTCTCTCGAAAGGGGGAATAAGTTTTTTTGCGGAGAGTTGTTAAGCTTGTCATCTCATTTATAGCAATACCGAGCGTTGGGTATGAATAATTGCTAGCTTGTTCTTTATACCTTCAAAAAATCACATTTAGGCGTATGATATTGGAAGAAGGATGCTTTTAATGTATTGTATTATATATGAATACCCCACTTAATGAGTTGCGCCATGACCGCTCCTGAACATAATTATCTGTTTAATTTTTCAAGCTCTTTTACCGGAGGGGGATTAATCATACTAGAGTCCTATCTTGAGCTTTTTCAAAATAGGGGGGGGGCTTATTTTATTGTAAATGAAAAACTTCGAGAGAAACTAGATGCAAGATTTAGCAAAAATACAATTTTCTTTGTAAAAATAATTAAAGTTAAAAGATTTTTCGATGACCAGTATTATCTAAATCCAATTTTGAAAATATTACCGAGAGTAAAACTTTATTTTTCTTATGGTATTCCGATATACTCGAAAATTGGGGAAACAAATTGGTTGCATATTAGTAATCTTATTCCAGTGAACCCGAGCCTGAGTTATTTAAGTTATTTTTCGATGGCCCAAATGTATTTACTCGGTCATCGATTTAAACGTAATTTTAAAAATGTAGATGTCTTATCCGCAGACAGCCAAGATGGTGTTAATCAATCTCTTGAATTTCTAGGTACTCATTCTTGTCAAACTAAGGTTTTAAAAAATGGAATTGAAAGTGGGTTTGTGAAAAAAAAATCTACTACAAAAGAGCCTTTTGCTATTACAGTAGGGACTCAAAAATATAAAGACTTAGATAAGCTTTATAAGCTTTACTTGAAGTTAAAAATTTCGGGAGTAGTAAAAGGCTTGAAGATTATTGGCGATACCGAATCAATCCCGTCATATCTTCGAAATGATAAAAGTGTTATTATTATGGGACGACTTCCCCATGATGAAGTTATTGATGAGTTAGCACAATCTCAGGTTTATTTAAGTACAAGTCGAATTGAAAATTCAAGTATAGCCTCTCTTGAAGGTCTTTATTTATGTGGCTCAACCTATCTTTCCACCATTGGCTCTCATAAAGAATTAATTATTGATACAGGGTTAAATTATGAAACAGTGCATTTCGAGGATCTAGGCAGACTTTATAAGGTGGACCAGCAGGTTTCAGAAAGCTATATTGAAAGTATTAGCTGGGAGAATATCAATAATGAATTCTACAGTTATTTAAAACAAAATTACTAAGAGTTTAGTCTATGAAAGTTGTCTTATCAGGCCCAAATGGAAACTTGGGAAAACACATTATAAAAAATGCAGATTTTGATGTTTTTCCAATTGGAAGAAATGACTGGAGCAATATTGGAGACAAAATTCAAAATGCATCAGTCTTTATTCACTGTGCTTACGATCTAAAAAAATCATTAATGGAAGTTCCCGATGAAGTAATGGATTCAAACGTAATCTCTCTAATGAAAGCACTTAGAACTTGCAAAGAAAACAAAATAAAGAAATTTATTTTTATAAGTAGTTGCTCAGTATATGGAGATTCCAGTAAAACAAATGAACAACTACAATGTAATCCTATTACAATTAATGGGGCCATTAAATCACTTTGTGAAAAAATTGTTATAGAATTTTGTGCAAAAAATGAGATGAATTATCTGATTTTGCGTGCGTTTAATTCTTTTGGTGGAGATGATCAATTCTCAGTAATTAGTAAAATGATTAAATCAAAGAAGTATTCTCAACCTTTTACTTTGTACAATGGAGGCTTGGCTGAAAGAGATTTTATTCATGTCGAAGATGTTTCAAAAGTTGTATGCCATTTTTGTAAAAATGAATCTCAATATAAGATTATAAATGTTGGAACGGGCTATTCCACAAGGATCGTTGATATTTATAATGCATTTACTACTAAGTTTGGCGGTATTGAAGTGAATCAAGAAATCAATAAAGATGAAATTGATTATTCAAGAGCTGATTCAAAAAGATTAGAGTCTGAACTGAAAATACAATTCATTAATGTAATTGATTTCATCAACAATCTTGAATTTTAATAAATATGCCGTAATAACAAAACTGCTTTAAGTGGTTTGAAAGAAAGTTAAATGGCAGAGGCGTTAGCAGGGTTTGCTGGTGCTTAAATCCAAATTCCGAAATTTTATTAATCAAAAGATTTTCGTCATAAAAAGATACTTGGTCTGAATCGGATTGAAATCCTTTCTTACCTGGCTCGCCTACTATAAATATGGAATTAGTTTTTAGAACAAAATTTATTTCTTTAAGGAGAATATTCGGTTCCTCAATAT
>CAYGUN010000020.1:0-17845 GCA_964353025.1 uncultured Bacteriovoracaceae bacterium | reverse complement strand
ATTTGACTCAAAGGAGTTTTCATAAGCATTAAGTCCAGGAAACTCAGGAAGTTTACTTGGATGGATATTAATAATTCTATTTGGGTAATGAGAAATAAAGTTACTAGATAAAATACGCATAAAGCCTGCTAATAGAATCCAATCGGGTTTCCAAAAGGCCAGTGCCTTAAGAATTTTCTGTTCATGGTCACTTCTATTGCCTTCTTTCTCAATTGCAATAGCTTCAATATTATTCTTTCGGGCCCTTTCAAGTACAAAGGAATGTGCATGATCAGAGATAATTCCCATAATTTCGAGTTTTTCACTTAACTCACGGGCCTTATCTATTAGGGCCTGAGCATTGGTTCCATTTCCTGAAGCAAAAATAACAACTCTAATCACTGGCCAATATCCCCTCTTCTTTGTGAGCCTTCAAAATTAACTTTTTCTATGTTTTTATAAACTTCGTCACGAGTACTCTTTCGGTCTAGGGCCAGGCAGCTTAATCCAAGAACACGACCGCCATTTGTGACGAGCTTGTTATTTTCTTCTTTAACACCTGCAAAGAAAAGTTTCCCTACCTTTTTCTTTTCCAGATCTTGATAAAAATCTCTATCCCATTTAATCTCAATTCCTTTTTGTACAGGAATGCCTTCTGTTCCAGGATAGCCTTTAGACGCTAAGACAAGATGAACTCCCGTTTTATCACTATAATTAATTTTCTTATTCACAATCTCACTAAGTTTTCCACAAGCCGCTTGGTAGAAATACTCCACTAAGTCAGATTCAATTCGAGGCAGAAGAACTTGGGTCTCAGGATCTCCAAAACGACAATTAAACTCGATAACTTTAGGACCATTGTCCGTTATCATAAGCCCCACAAATAAAACTCCTGTATAAGGAATCCCTTTATCTTTCATACACTTAAGTAGAGGTGCAACTACCTTTTCCTCAATTTCTGCCTGAATATTTTCATTTACCCAATCTGCAGGAGAATAAGTTCCCATTCCACCTGTGTTAGGCCCTTGACCTTCATCTCGCAAAGTCTTGTAGTCACAAGCATCACCTAGAAAGAAAAAATGCTCTCCTTCACAGAGGAAAAAAGAGGAAACTTCACGACCGACCAATCTTTCTTCTAGAACTATTTTGTCATTTTTAATTCCAAGCTTATCTTGAACGAGGAGTTCTTCAATGGCATCTAGGGCATCTTTTTTATTGGTTGTAACAACAACACCTTTGCCAGCTGCAAGTCCATCACATTTCACCACAATCCCATCGGCCCATTGGCAGTTTTCAACAAACTCACGTGCCTGACCAGCATCAATGAAAACTCTGTAGTCGGCAGTTGGTACATAGCATTCTTTCATAAGGTCTTTTGAAAAGGCCTTGGAAGACTCTATTTGAGACGCTTTTTTGCTTGGGCCAAATATAGGCAACCCTTTGGCTTGAAAACTATCGACAATTCCGTCTGCTAATAAATTCTCAGGTCCTACAATGGTGAGAGCGATATTATTTTTTTTAACGTATTCAATAATAGTATTATGATTATTCAAATCCAGGTTTTGAATTTGAATTTTTTCATCATAACTCATTCCAATATTGCCTGGGGACACGATTACTTTTTCTACTTTTGATGAAAGTGAACACTTCCAAGCCAGCGCGTGTTCTCGTCCTCCCGTTCCAAGTATTAAAACATTCAAAATATAACTCCTAAAAATTATCTAAAAAATTACGAAGTGTTTCTTCTTGTGCAAAGACTTTGTCTCTACCACTTAAAAAAAGAAATTCATTTGTTAAATATTTGTATAAACTCTCTGCCTTGCTTCTTAATTTAGCTGGAAGGTGTTCTGGTTTTTGTGATAGCTCCTTAACACAATACTCTTTCCAATTTATGGTTGCATCTTCCTGGGCCTTAGTTTTTGCCACTTCCGTTGCCTCATACCAAGGAGTTTTTCTGTAAAACTGCCTTAAAAACTCTTTTGAAAGATGCTTTCCTTTGTATAAAAGTCGTAATTCATCTAATCCAATAGAATCGACTAAAATGAATTCTCTCGATTCGTTAAAGGCAAATTCAAATTTGCCATCCCAAAGTTCAATATCCATCTGTTCAAATAAAAGTTTAAGCCTATAAGCAATTACTTTTGTCGTATCGATAAGATTTTGAAACTCCATATCAGTTAATGCTGCCATCTTTTTTGCTTCTAAATAATTTAAGTATCTATCCTCTGGCTCTAGCTTAGTAGAAAACTCAACCACAGGTTTTGAAAAAAATTCTCCTTCAACGGGGATATCATTCAAACCCAGAGATTTTAAATATTCCTTACTATTTACTCTCTTTTTAAGTGAACTCCCAGGAGGCATGCCAAAGCGAAAAATCACTTCAAGGGGAACAAGTGCTTCTTTTGTCTCAGGAGTATAAAAATAATTCCACTTTTTTTTATTCTCTTTTATTTCAAATTCAGGTTTCAAAATAGCGACTTTTTTAACTTCAAGTTCAAAGCCTGAAGTTAGACCTATAAAATGAGATTTAAAACCATTGTCTAAAATATTCTGATAACTTCTTGTATTTGCTAAATAATCAGGGAAACTTGCTTGCTCCCAGTTTTTTTTACTTGAAAGAAATTCAAAAAAGAAAGCTCCCATTATTGAGAGCGCTTTGCCTTTACCGTCTAACTTATCTGGCATTTCTCCCCAGTCAAAAACTGAATAGCGATCAGAGAAGTTGAAAAAAAGGTGTGAGTTATCTTTATCTTCATAGATCTCTTTAACAGAACCAGAATAGATAAGCTCTTTAGTCATTTCTACTCACTTTCGCGATCACTCTCTCTGTTTTTTCTAAAATCACTCGCAGCACTTATATCAACAGGGTAATCTCCATCTAAACAGGCCATACACAAATCATTTAAGCCAATGGATCTCTTTAATCCATCAAAAGTCATATAAATAACCTTATCTGCCTTTTGATGAGTGGCAATTTCTTTCTCAGTCTTGTTATGAGCAACAAGTTCTTCTGGGTTTGGAAAATCAATACCATAGTAACAAGCATGACGAATGGGAGGACAAGCACTTGCTATATAAACTTTCTCAGCACCAGACTCCCTCACCATTTCAATGATTCTCTGAGAAGTAGTCCCCCTTACAATACTGTCATCGACTAATAATATCTTTTTACCTTTAATTTCACTTTTCACCGGAGTCAATTTTAATTGAACTGCTCTCTTGCGACTTGCTTGTGTATTAAGAATAAAACTTCTTTGAATATAGCGATTCTTAATTAGAAGCTCACGATAAGGAATTCCAAGCTCTTCACTCATTGAAATGGCACTAACTCGAGAAGTTTCTGGCACAGGAACAATAACATCAGGTGATATTTCACCTGATTCAATCAAAGGTTTTACAATATCTGCTAAGGCCTGCCCCATTTGAAGTCTGGCCTGATAAACATTCTTTTCATGCATGGTGGATTCAGGTGTAGCAAAGTATATCCACTCAAACATACAAGGGGCATCTTTTCCTTTTTTTAGTACTTTTGATGTGAGCTTCCCCTTTTTATCAATAAAAACCATTTCTCCTGGCTTAACATCTCTTAAAATATTATAGCCTAAGAAATCTAAAGTATTTGATTCCGAAGCAAAACAATAAATCTCATCACATTCTGGATTAAGACTCTTCTCTTTTTCAGTTGGCTTTCTTGAACCCATGGTTAAAGGCCTAATTCCATTGGGATCTCTAAAAGCAAGCAACCCTGAATCAGCAATAGTAGTTAAAACAGCAAAGCCTCCCAGGGCCGCTTCATAAACTTTAGTTACCGCTTTAGTTAAGACATCAAAATCTAATTCATCTTTTTGATTTTCAACAATACCTTCTGCTAATAAATTAAGAATTGCTTCTAAGTCATTATTAGAAAAAAGATGTCTGCGTGAATGAGATTTTAAATCTTCCCGTAATTTATAAAAATTAACTAAATTTCCATTATGAACAATACCCAATCCAAAAGGATACCCCATAACTAATGGCTGGATATCTTTATGGTTTGAAGTACCAACTGTTGAGTAACGAGTATGCCCCAAAGACATTTCTCCAACAAGCTTATCCAGAATTTTAGGATTAAAGACATTATTAACATGTCCTAGATCTTTAAACTGAGCGTATGATTTTGTTTTGAAGTCGTAGCTAAGAATCCCAGCAGAGTCTTGGCCACGGTGCTGCAACAAAAGAAGTCCTTGATAGACTTCCTGTGAGGCAAAGGGGGTACCTATAACGCCAATAATTCCGCACATAGCAAATTCCCAGTCTGGTAAAGAAGCATCTTTAACTTATCGCCTTTTAAATGGAGTTGGCCATAGAGATTCATGAAAAGTAAGGAAATAGTTTTTCTGTGAAAGGTGGCCAGGAAATTACCCTCGATATAATATAAATCATGGGCACTCTCTCTCTTAAAATTGGAATCCTTGGCGCTGGCCAACTAGCACGAATGAGTGCTGAATCGGCGAAAGCACTCGGTCACAAAGTTCATATCTTCTCAGACAGGGATGATAAGGAACCAGCTTGTGAGTTTGCTGACTCTATTACAACAGGGGTTTTCAGCGATATTGAGAAATTAAAAGTATTTGCCAACGATTGTGACTTAATTACATTAGAAAATGAATTTATTGAGACGCAAGTCCTCAAAAGTATTGAAGAGGTTATTCCTATTTATCCCAGCTCAAAAAGCTTCGGACTAATTGCGGATAAAATAACCGAAAAAGAAAGCTTTCAAAACGCCGGAATAGAAGTTACTCCATTCCAAGCTATTTCCAACTTCTCGCAACTTAAGGCCTACGCACAACTTCATAAATACCCTCTCATGTTAAAGGCCTCAAAGGGAGGTTACGATGGTTATGGTAATTTTACTGTCAAATCAGAAGATGAACTTGCTGAAGGCTTTAAGAAGCTCGGAGGAGAACAAGGTAACTCTCTTTTAGTTGAAAAATTCATCAATCTTAAAAAAGAAGTGGCCATCCAGGTTGTAAGAAGTAGAAATGAGACAATACTCTATCCTATTTGTGAGACAACGCAAGAAAACCATATCTGTGTAGAAGTTTTCTCCCCGGCCCAAATTGAAAAAACGATTGAAGCAAAAATTAAAGACTATGCACTAAAGGCAGTTGAGAGCATTGATGGAATTGGAATCTTCGCCTTTGAATTCTTTATTGGTGATAATGATGAAGTTTTTCTTAATGAATCAGCTCCCAGACCTCACAACTCAGGCCACTATACAATTGAGGGCTGTGAAACCTCACAATTTGAAAACCATATTAGAGCAATCACAGGCATGCCCTTAGGTTCTACTAAATTAAATTACCCTATTACTCTCATGCTAAATATCTTGGGTACTCAAAATGGCCCTTCAGATTATGAGTGTATTTATGAAACTCCCGAAAATGTCTACATTCATCTTTACGGCAAACATACTAGTCGAATTGGAAGAAAGATGGGTCACCTTACAGTCACGGGAGATAACCTTGAAATGATACGACAACAGGCCAATGTTCTTTTAAAAGGCATTAGCATCTAATGAAAAAATCATCCCTCATAATTCAAACTTCGTGGCTAGGGATAATTATCAATTCGATTCTTGCTATTGCAAAAATCACTCTAGGGTTAATCGGAAATAGCTTTTCTCTTATCGCAGATGGAATTGATTCTGCCAGTGATATCATCACCTATGTTATCTCTCTCATTGTAGGACATATTATTGATAAAAAGCCCGATCAACGCTTTTCTTATGGTTATCAAAGGGCCGAGACCATTGCAGCAAAATCCTTATCAATGATCATACTTTTTGCGGGACTACAGCTTTTAGTTGAGTGTATCAAAAGACTTTTTGACTCGACAGAAGCACCATCACCTCCCGATCTATGGATTACATCGATTGCTGCTATTTCAATTGTAATGAAACTCTCTTTTTCTCTTTATCAAAGTAAACTAGCAATAAAATGGAATAGCTCTCTGCTAAGAGTTAATGCACTCAACATGAAGCATGATGCATTTCTCTCTTTTGTTGTTTTAATCTCCATTCTAGTAAGCCACTTCTTTCACAACTCTCTCATTGATATTATTGCTGCTGCATTTATTTCAATATGGATTCTCTATAGTTCCTACCTACTTTTCATCGAAAATAGCTTGGAACTGATGGATGCAATTGAAGACCCTAATCTGTATAAAAAAATATTTATCATTATTGAAAGTTTTGAAGATATTAAAAATCCTCACCGATTAAAACTTCGAAAAATATCAAGTCTCTATTCACTTAGCTTTGATATTGAATTACCTCCGGATATGTCAGTCAAAGAAAGCCATGTAATTATTGAAAAACTTGAAGCCAAATTAGTGGAAGAAATTGATAATCTTTATGATATAGTTATCCATGTAGAACCCATAGGAAACTATGAACCACATGAAAGTTACGGGCTTAAGCGAGAGGATATTTTATGAGTGAACAAATAGGAATTATTATGGGCAGTGATTCAGATTGGGAAACAATGAAAGCTGCTGCTGAAATTTGTGAACAGTTTGGTATAACTTACGAGAAAAAAGTTGTCTCAGCCCACAGGACTCCGGATGATATGGCCCAATATGCGAAGTCAGCCAGAGAAAGAGGAATTAAAGTAATAATTGCAGGAGCTGGTGGAGCTGCTCACCTTCCTGGAATGGTTGCAAGTTATACGACACTTCCTATTATTGGTGTTCCAGTAAAAAGCTCTAATTTAAATGGCCTGGACTCACTACTTTCAATTGTTCAAATGCCAAGAGGGATTCCTGTTGCCACTGTTGCTATTGGAAATGCTATGAATGCAGGACTTCTTGCTATTCGAATTTTATCTATCAGTGATGAAGATTTAGCTAAAAAGCTGGCTAGTTTTCATGATAAACAAGCTCAAGACTCAAGAGAGAAAAATAAAAACATTTAATTATAATCACCTATATATGAAATTTCGACAGTGCTTAAGTCTTTAAATACTTGTCCTTTGTATTTTTTAGTTACGTTTAGCTTATGAACTTTAATTCCAAATTCAGGATTGTCTTTAATCAGATCAATAAATTTACTCATCAACTTTTTATTTTCTAAATTTACAGGTGATAAAAATATCTTCCCTCCAAGGTTAAGCTTGTTCTTCAAAGCGAATACCCCCTCTTTGAAGAAAACGTTATGAAAATCATTTAACCTAAAAATGGAGTAATTGGCGGTAATTATATCAAACTTTTCATCTCTAAAAAGATTTGGGTCTGTATAATCTCCAACCTTTAATATTCCTTCATCAACAAGTTCTCGATGTTTGAAATTATCAATAAGATCGACACCTTTTACTTTATATCCTTGCTCTACTAAATCATTCACAAAATCACCTCCCCCTGCCCCAATATCTAAAATCTTTTTATGCAGAGTTAGGTTTTTTTCTAATAAATTATTAGGATAGTATGGGGTTAATTGATCAATGCCTCTTGCTGTAGATTTATAGATCTCACCTTTGTTAATAATCCAATGAATAGTACTTTGATCTTCTTGATAAATAACGGACATCTTTGATGGTGAAGTACCTCCATTAAGCTCAAAATGCCTCATTACCATTTCGTAAGCTTCTCGTACTGTTCCACGTGACATTTTGCTTTTTGAGATAAATAATTGCCCATCGGCGAGGTCATCCCCAAACCTGTATTCAGCAAGAGTATTACTTAAGTTAAGTTTCAAGCATGCAGTTGCATAAGATTCTCTCGAAAAAATCACTGTAAATATGATTAAATATAAAGAAAATCTCATAAACCCTCATCGAGATAATCCCAATGAAGTTTTAACCGTAAATATTCCCTTGGTTATATTCAATATAATAAATTTTGCTTAAATTTAATCGCGTGATTTAGTCAGATATAAAGAATTAGTTTTTGTCCTCAAACTACCGATTTGATACTGATGAAGTATTTTTATTTATTATTCTACCTATTCATAATCCAAACTAGCGGCAATGCGAGTTGTATAAAAACACTTCGAAATTACCTATATAATGAACTAAATGTACCAAATGGTATCGATGGTATATCAGAAGATATTTCAATATCGAATATTTGGAAACCTGATAAGTTTTTAAGTCGAAGTAAAGATTTAAAAAATGAAGGACGTAAAATTAAAATATATATAGGAGATATAAATCAAGCAAGAAGTTTCATTTATAACTTTCCTATAATCAAAAGTATGAATTTTGGTAATATAAATGAGTTAAATAACTGGTCTCGTTATCATTCAAAACTAGATAAATCAATGTTTCATGGATTTCAAACAGGTTGGGAAAAATCTCTACCTAGTGGTGAACACATGAGAATTCGTATTGACTGGGATGAAAAGCTTGGAGGTCATTTTGATTTCGAACTAAAATACCATGATAAACAAGGAAGAAAAAATCTTGCAAATATGTCCGTCGCTTTTGACTGCAACAAAACTAAATGCTCAGAAGAAGATATTTATAATTACCTTAAAAGATTCTTCAAAGAAGCAAAGGATTAAAATTTAAACTAATCCCACTCTCTCATAAACAAGCTTTAATGTCTGACTGGCCTTCTCGCGTGCCTTGTCTTGACCTTGTTTCATAAGATCTTTGAGGTGGTCTTGATTCTTCATTAAGTCATCATATTTTTCTTGAACAGGTTTAAACTTATCACAAACAATGTCGGCCAAATCAACTTTAAGATGCCCATACATCTTGCCTTCATAATCCTTAACAATATCTTTAATGCTCTTGCCCGTTAGAACAGAGTAAATAGTCAGAAGGTTAGCAAGACCTGCTTTCTTATCGGGATCAAAGGCCACAACCGTATCAGAATCAGTCACTGCTGATTTTATTTTCTTTTGAATTGTCTTAAGAGGATCGATAATTGAAACATAAGACTTTTCATTCTCATCTGATTTGCTCATCTTAGAAGTTGGGTCTTGCAAAGACATTACTTTCGCACCAAGTTTTCCTATATAGGCCTTAGGCATAGTAAAGGTCTCCCCATAGCGATTATGGAAGAACGTTACAATATCACGGGTAAGCTCAAGATGTTGTCTTTGATCTTCCCCTACTGGTACTACGTCTGTTTGATAGAGAAGAATATCACTGGCCATCAGAACTGGATAAGTGAAAAGCCCTGCTAAGATTTCTTTTTGCTTGGCCGACTTATCCTTAAACTGAGTCATACGATTTAAATAACCCATTGGAGTAAGTGTTGTGAGAATCCACTGAAGTTCCGCATGCTCAGGAACATGAGATTGTACAAAAAGTGTATTTTTCTTAGGGTCTAATCCGCAAGCAATATACTGGGCATAAAAGCTTAGTATTCTTTTTCTTAACTCTTTTGGGTCTTGCTTAACTGTTAAGGCATGCAGGTCCGCTACCATATAATAGCAATCGTATTCCTCACTCATTTGGGCCCAATTATTAATGGCCCCAATATAGTTTCCCAAAGTGAGGTTTCCGGTGACTGTACTTCCGCTTAGAATTATTTGTTTTTTCCCCATAGATTTAAAGTAAAAGATTCAACGCCAAGTGACAAGTTCATATTCATCTAGAAAAGGATCATCCCATATAAAAAGGGCCTGCTCTAAAAAATCGGTCTCACAACCATATTCTTCATCTGCATAGCAAGAATCATCAATTAAACTTCTGACTCCCTCAAATCTATAGTAATAAACCATTCTACCATTAGCATCTGGAGTATTGAAGCCGTAGTCTCTGGATAACTCCGAAAAATGATTGTATTTTTCATCCGTTGATTGAGCCCCTAAAGTTGCGAAAAACTGGAGTTCATCGTAAGCGTATATAAATTTTTCAATCCCTTGCTTCACTTCTCTACAATTTTCCATGTTCTTACCACTTTCGTGAAGAAGAATATGGAGTTCGTTTTCTAATTCGAGGTAAATTTCTAAGACTGAATCATCAAAGGTTGGATTGGGTACACACAGAAGTCTAATATTATCTCGTTCCACATTTACAATAAGAGCTCTCATGCTAAAAACAATATAATCTTCAGTTTGATACTTCCAACTAGAACAAAGTATTGCATAAATTAAGATACTAATTTGAGGAATAAATTTTATCATTTTTTAACACTGCCTTTAAAGATAAGCTTTTTATCTTTGTTAATACCAGCTTTGTAGTCTTCAAGTATTAAATCCCAATTAACGAGATCTACTTTGTAAGGAATATCTGATTCTTTGAAAATATCCTTTAGCTCTGATATCTTTTTATCAATATTCACTTGCTTACTTTTAATTGCAATATCAATATCTGAATTTTGTCTGTGCTTCCCAGTTGCCCTTGAACCAAAAAGATAGACACGAAGAGAGGAATCTTCTCCAATAATTGAATCAATTGAAGAGTTAATAAAATCTAATTGCTCTTTTTTAAGACCGTAAACATTCATATATTTTTAGATTCTAAAATTGTAATAAGCTTTTCACTGGATTTAATAAAGTCAGGAATAACCTTGAATATACTTTGGGCAACCACTTCGTTATAAATATGGCTTGCTTCATTTCTTTTTTTTAAATATTCAAACCACGGTTCAGCGGAGTCTATCCAATCAATATTGGCCAGTTCCCTGAAAATTTCTTTGGGACTGCCACTGATTTGACTACCATCTGCTTCCATGACTTTTTTGGATGTTTTCCAACATAATTCAAGTGTGTATTCAAATCTTTGAATAATACCATCTCTTTCAAGTTCAGATGGACTTTCTTTGTAACCATCTTTTAGAGTTTTAAAAGCTTTTTTGAGATTATTCATACTTGGCTGAGTCATATGTCTTTATTTTACATAAAAAAAGGCCCATTCGGACCTTTTTTTATTATAATTTGGTTGCGGGAGCAGGATTCGAACCTACGACCTTCGGGTTATGAGCCCGACGAGCTACCAGACTGCTCCATCCCGCGGCATTCGTGATTTCAAAAGCTTAAAGCTGTTACGTTGTACATTAAGAGATAAACTCTGTCTAGTATATCCTCTAAATCAAGTTAAGGCCGTTTGAAGTACTTTGCTCCGCCTTAAATATCTAAAATTAATCAATTTAGCTTCCGATATAATTTTTAACCGGGTCTTGTGAAGGAGAAATCATGAAGAGCTTTACTGTAAAAGATAAAACCTTAACCATTGAACTTGATACTGCAGAACTTAATCCCCAACAAGTAAGACTTGTAAAAACCATCAACTCTTTAATCGCACATATTGCAACTACTGAAGATGAAAATGATTATTTTGAAACATGCTCTGCTTTAATGAAGCAAGTTGCGGCTTTTGTTAAACAAGCTAACTTTAACGACTTTCCACCATATGATGAAATTCCTTATGCTGAACAAGCATTAGAATATTCCATCGATAGCATCATTGATAATATTCACAGCGATAAGCTTAATAGTTACGACAACTAATTCGTAGATTGTTCTTGTTCTAACTTCGCTTGCTCTTCTAAAAGAATTTTCTCTTTTGTCTCACGCTGTTTTTTTAGCGTATCGTAATAAAGATCTTTTCTATATCGAGTGAAGGCTTCACTATCAGCATCTTTAGAATCAGCATAATACTTTCTTCTCTTAGCAAGCTTACTTGGATTAACTGACTTTTTAGGCGATTTATATTTGTGATCCGATACTATTTTCTCTCCGCTCGCGTTCATTTGAAGCTTAACCAGCAGCTCTTTTTTCGTATAGAAAGCATAGTTGCCGGGCTGAATACCAGTAATTGAAAGGTTCTCTATGGCGACACGTTTTAGCTTATCAATCGTGAGCCCCACTTCTTCACACAGCTTTCTAATTTCTCTATTTTTTCCTTCAGTAAGCCTGAATTCCAACCATGTCTTTTTAGGCAGTGTTTTAATAACGCGAACTGAATCTGGCTTTAAAAGATCTCCATCAACTCGCACACCTGCTCTTAATTTATTCAGAATGATTTCACTTAAAAGACCAAAAACTTTTACTTCATAAACTTTTGTTACACCATAGCGAGGGTGCATAATCTTATTGGCCAAATCACCATCATTAGTCATGATAAGCAGCCCTTCAGACAAATAGTCCAAGCGCCCAACAGGAAAAAGTCTTTGCTTAATGGGAGAGCACAGATCCATTACTGTCTTACGCCCTTCTGGATCATAAACCGTTGTCACATAGCCTCTAGGTTTATTAAGAACCATGTATATTTTATCAATTGCATCCTTATCGATGAGCTCACCATCCACTTCTACCATATCGTAGAAAGGATCCACTTTTGTTCCAAGGACAGTAACAGTTTCATCGTTCACACGAACTCGTCCCTCTAGGATAATTTCTTCACATTTTCTTCGCGAAGCCACACCGGCATCCGCCATTACTTTTTGTAATCTTAAAAAAGGTCTAGTTTTTGGCATTTTTTCCTCACTTAATCTGCCTTCACGGCTGTTCAAGTTAATATTTAGTTGACGCGCTACTCTATGTCGTTTTGATCGTCTTGGGAAGTATCTGTTTCATCTGATTGTAAAAAGTTTAGGTCAATTCCTAGCTCGCAAGCCTTATTTATCGCATTATCAGTTACTTCGGAGAGCTTTTGCTCCTGATCTTCAATTGAAGGGGCCGGGTTCGCGGCCTCTAATAACTTGCTAAAAGCATCTTCAATGGCCACATCAATTTCTTCAAATTCTTTGTTTACGCTTAATTCTGCCTCTTCGGGATCAATGGTGAAGGAATCAAAATTCACTTCATCAATAATGAGTTCTTCCTCTTCATCCAATTGCTCTGGAGCATTTAGCAAAGAATCCCCTGATAGTGCTTCCAGGCTTACAACATTAACATCCGCTGCGCTAGTTAAAACATCTGATTCTGAGGAGCTTTTATTTTCAACCACAATTTCATCATTTCTAATATAGTCTTCTAGAATATCAAAAGCCGAACGAATCACTTCTCCGTCATCTGACTTTCTTTTCTTATCTTCTGCTTTAAGAGAACGAAGAAAATCTGTATCTGAGCTAATACTTCTAATTGAAGTGGCCAACTCATCAAGCTCTACAATTTCATCATACTCAAAGCTTTTCTTTTCACTTGCTACAATTGATCTAATCTCATTAATATCACCAACACGATCACCTTCAGCAATTTCTTGTAATTCATGCTCAGAGGGAAGTTCCGATAAATCCTTAAGGTTAAACACTTCTAAAAATTCAAGAGTTGTTCCATATAGGGATGGACGACCCATCTCTTCCGATCGGCCTAGCATTTTGACAAGCCTCTTATCCATTAAACCGCGTATAATATGAGAACTATCAACACCACGAATTTTTTCAACATCGTTCTTAGATATGGGTTGTTGATAAGCAATAATAGATAGAACTTCAAGAGACGTAGGACTTAAAACCAAAGAGTTTACCTTGAATAAATCCTGAACAAATTTAGAATAAGCAGGCTTGGTTCTAAACTGGTAACCTTCGGCCACTTCCAATAAGCGAATTCCATGATGCTTAGATTCGTACTCATCCTGTAAACGAGAAAGAGACTCATGCAGAACTCTTAAAGGAATGTCTTCATCAATTTGCGCGCGAATTTTATTTAAGGCCAGAGGTCTATCACTCATAAAAATAAGTGTTTCAATAGCCCCACAAAGAGTTTCTGGGTTTAAGCCTGTTCTGGCTTGCCACAGCTTATCTTCTTGTTTTTTTTCGTCATAGTAATCAAGATCTAATGAGAAATCTTGTTCTGTATCCAAGTCCCATTCATAAAGTGCCTTAGTTTCTTCTGTGTGTGTTGTTTCCATACCAATTCCTATTGCAATAACTCTTGGTTTTCCAAAATCGTTTCTGCTGAAACGAGCCCATCTTCATCCTCAGGATCAAACCCATCAGCCGTTTCGACATCAAAGTCATCCAGGGCCGATAAGACCTCAATATAAATATTTCCTTTGTCTTCATTTTGAAATACTGAAACTTTCTTAAGTCTCGCTAGCTCAAGCAGAGAAATAAAAGTAATAACTAAATCTATAATCCCTTTATCTTCCTGATACAGATCAATTAAGTTTGCTTTACTTCCTGCTGATAATTTACTTTTAAGTTCAATAAGCTTCTCTTTGATAGAGAGCCTGTCTCTTCTCATGACTGCAAATTTTTTCTTATCACGTCTAATCATGTCCACCATGACCATGACCATTTCTTCCATATCAATTGGAGTCAGGATACTATCGGCGATGACTTTACGATTAACCCTGGGTTTAAGAAAAACTTCATGACCTTTTTTAGGCAGGGCCCAAAGCTTATCTCCCAATTTTTGAAAGCGCTCTAAGTCTTCAAGTCTTTTAATCAGCTCGGCCTTAGAAGTTATCTCTATTTGCTCTTCTCCAATATCGATTTCATTATCAGTCGGCTCTAATATACAAACCTTAGACTTTATATAAAGCAAGGTTGCGGCCATATATAAGTATTCACCGGCCACATCAAAATTGAGCTGTTGCATTTTTTTTAGGTAAGTTATGTACTGACCAGTAATTCTGGTTATATCCAAATCACGAATATCAACTTCATCTCTTTGAATAAGATGAAGCAGAAGCGCCAATGGCCCATCGAAGTGATCAAGTTTGACTGAAATAGATGACTCTAACATACCCTACTACTCTACTTAATTTTTGCTGAATCGCCCAAAATTTTATGCAAAAAGCGATAAAAAAAACACCATTATATAGTTGGCAAATATCTGAACTGGCATAAAGATGGTGCCAAGTACATGTATTCCCATGAAGCTAAGCGCAAAAATGACTAAAATAATTGCTGGCGTGTATTTAGCGATGGATTCATATTTCTGCATAGCATTGTAACTTAAAAACGAAGCGAGCATTTTAGAGCCATCTAAAGGTGGTAATGGAATCATATTAAATGCGCCTAAAATAAAATTAATGAATATTGAGTAGTTAAGCATTTTTAAAAAGATGCTGTGATAAGAAGAGTCTGATGGGAAGTAATGATAAACCAAAGCAAAAATGAAAGCAGAGACTGTTCCCAAGATAAAATTTGAAAGAGGCCCCGCGAAGCTGACCCAGAAAAGCCCTTTTCTAAAATCTTTAAAGCGAGTGGCATTAACCGGAACAGGCTTGGCCCACCCTATAATTGCCCAACCCATGAAAGCACCTAGAAGAGGAAACATAACTGTTCCCCAAGGATCATAGTGAACAGCTGGATTCAACGAAACTCTTCCGGCCTCCCTTGCAGTATTGTCTCCAAATTTTTCTGCAACATAACCGTGAGCTGCTTCATGAACAACAATGGCCAGTAAAAATCCAGGTAGAGATTGAGCGATATTAAAAAAAATTGCTTGTATATCCATAACCTTAAATAGCATTTTGCTTAAGATGTCACAATATACTCGTTGAACTTTCCTGCAGTTTACTCATAATGTTAAGAAGAGGGCCTTTATGAGTAAGATGAAAAGAAAAGTTCAAGTTGTCATAGTGCAACAAGATAAACAGAAAAAGTTGTTCTCTCTGCTACTGCTTAAAACAAATAAGCAAAGAGGGGAATTTTGGCAAAATGTTACAGGAGGGGTCGATAAAGGTGAAGAGTTCAGGCAAGCGGCCCTGCGAGAAGTTTTTGAAGAAACAAACCTTAAAGAGCAGAACATTAAAGAGCTTACAAAGATTAACGAATTCAAGTTTTATAGTCAGAATTGGAATTACGAGGCCCAAGAAGAGGTTTATTTCCTTCTCACAGAGAAAAAGTGGGAATTGAAAATTGATCCAAGCGAGCACAGTGAATTTAATTGGTATAATCTTTTCGATTTTCCCAAAGAGCTGATAAAATATAAGTCTAATGTCGAAGCAATTGAATTATCCATTAAGAGAGTGCATGAAATTTCTAATCATTAGTTTGATTATCTTACCCTTTATTTCTTATGCCCAGGTTCCAGATGAGGCCCTGCTTAGTGAAGAACTTCTTGATGAAATTGAAAAAGGGAAAACATTTTTTGATACACAAGAAGATGATCTAGATGCATTAAGAAGACTTGAAGCAATGAAAGAGTCTGAAAATCAAAAAAGACCCAATCAAATAAGTGAAAATCCCTACCAAAAAAGAGTGGAGACAGACCCTCTAAAAGATATGTACAGGCTTTATGAAAAACAAAATAAAGTTAAGAACTGGAAAAGAAGAGAAGCCTATATTGATTCTCGAAGATTTAAGGATTACAAATATTTCCTGGATCTCGAGGATGTCGTAGAATCTCCTATCTTTAAGGCGACCCTACGCAAAGGAACTTCGCTTTATAGCATTCCCGACTTAAAGAAGTACCGCCTCCCAAAAGATGTTTATGTTTGGGCCCATTCCAAATCGGATACAGAAAAATATATCTATGTTTTAAACGAAGATTATCAAATCAAATACAAGGTTTCCAGACACCATGTTATTAATGTCGAGAAAGTGGCTGAACTAGATGTACCACCAGAGACCTATCAAGAAGTTGATTACACAACAAAATTAATTCCCCTCTACGATAAAAAACTATCCTACTCTATGTCTGCGTACTTACAGTCCGATTATATCTCGTCTAATTTCACATCAGACGTAGTCAATAACTCAGAAAGTAGTACTGGACAGGCCCTGCGTTTCTCAGGGGTTGGATTAATAAAACTCACAACCCCATTTGATATTGGAGTTAAGGCCGATTATGAAATGGCATCCTTTTCAGGAGCGAGTAAAACAACATTAAGCATTGGTCCAGGTCTCAGATGGAAAGCCGTAGAAATAGGAACTGAACAATACCATGTTGGGATATTTTTCCAAACGTCAGTCAGTTCAAAACTCACATTTGATTCGGAAAGTTTAAACTTAAAAAGCAATAGTGTAGAACTCATGCTCTCTCAAACTTTCCCCAATCACTGGGGGGCATTTGTATGGGGAGCATCAGTGAGAAGAAATTGGATAAAAGTCCGAAGCAATCAAGGGCTATTAGCCATTTCAGATACAAATGCAGTTGATAATTCTTTAGGAGTTTTTCTTGGCCAAGAGTTTTAGTTTTTTTATTTTTCTCACTCTCATGCTTTCAAATAGTTTCGCAAAGAAAGTGGAAGGAGTGATTACCGTTCTAGAAGCCCCCATTTTTAGAGTTCCCTCAACTCAATCAAAAGTGGTACAACACCTAAAAAAAGGTGATGTTATCTACCTTCATCCTTCTACCGGTAAAGAAGCCCTGTACACAAATCTGAAACCAACCGATGAAGAAGAAATTGAATACTTTATGGCATCAGAGCAAGCCTATCAAAAAGATCATTATGATCCTTTTTTAGAAGAAGACCTCTATGTTCATCGTCATGGTGATGAGTTTGTCAAAACAATTGATAAGCAAGGAAGAGATGCTTATGTATTAAGAGAGCATATTTTCATCTACTATCAAGACGAAAGAGAAATAGAACAAAAAGTGGTGGGCAAAGACCCCACTGATTATAGATTGTATGAGCCACTACCAAAAACTTATCCATTTTATCCCGATAATCATGGGTTCAGAGGTTTTATCTCATTTGGACTTGGTTCACAAAATAGAAGCAATTACCCCTACAATCAAACCGTTGTAAATCAAGGCCACACCTCTAAAAAAGAAGTGAATCTGCTTTGGACTAAAAGAGCAGGTTTTGACAAGGTTGAAAACCGCTACTATTGGGGAACGATGATCAGTATTAATTCTTTTACTAATGAATTTGAACTTGAAGATAGAAATACACGAGAGAATTGGTTTAACCTTGGTATTGGGCCCGCAATGACTTACGATTTATGGCATAGAAAGGACCAATCCATTGTTGGTTTATTTGGATTTCACGGTAATATTATAAATAACAGCAAAATTAGCCAACTAGAAGAATCA
>CAYGUN010000019.1:0-17846 GCA_964353025.1 uncultured Bacteriovoracaceae bacterium | reverse complement strand
AGTTAATAGTGATATGAACCAGATTATTGTGAATTCACAAATGGTTGCAGTCATAACAGGAACTGCAGCCTGGGAAGCTATTCTGAGGGCAAAACCTGTCATTAACTTTGCTGATTGCTTTTTTGATTTTTTAAATTTAAGTACCCGCTGTTCTTCATTTGAATCACTTTCAGTCGACATTTATAATGAACTCCAACGCCATAAAAAAACCTCTCCTGAAGAACGTAAGAAAAAAATTACAACATTTCTAGATTGCGTCATTGAAAAAGGGTTTACAGTCACCTACCCACACGAGTTCAATCGAGACAAAATAGGAACAAAGGAACAGTACTATACTCTAGGACAAGAACTTTCCGAAGCTGTGTTAAAATATATCGAAGAACAATTAGTTGAAACAAAAAGCAAATAACAGCTGAAAAACATAAAGAAACCCAACATGAAACTTCGCTTTAAAAAATTATTCAAAAAATTTAAACTTGCTTTATCTATTTGTGCTGAAACACCGAAAGTTGGCTACCTCGTTTCTTTACAGTTTTTTGCAGGAATAGCTAATTTAGTTGGCTTACCTCTTCTTATACCTGTTCTTGACTTAATGAAAACTCCCGAAGTTACACAATCGACAAAAAAAGAATTAGCAATATTTTTTGAAATTTTTAACTATCTTGGAGTTGAAATAACTTTTTCATCTGTTTTATTATTTGCAGCAGGGGCAATCCTTATAGCGCAATGTATTTCTATTACTTCAGACCTTCTCAATCAGTTTGTCCAAATTGAGATTGCAGAAACAAATAGGAAAAAACTTTTTGCCTACTACTTTAAAGCCAAATGGAAATATCTTAATGAGCTTAAGTCTGGAGAAATAATTTTCTCCGTCATAAATGAAGCGGAGCAAGCATCTTTAGCCAATCAGAACGCTGTACGAGTTTTGATGCAACTTTTCCAACTAATGGTACTGTTTTTAGTTGCCTGTAAACTTTCTTTCTTAATTACCTCCTCCGCTCTTGCTATTTACGCTATTGTGGCAGCCTTTGGTCTTTGGAACTCAAATAAAATTTTTCATCTTGCAACTGCCTATAATCAAAGTTTTAAAAAGTTTTCAAATGATATTACTTGTCTTCTTAATAACAAGAAACTGATGAAAGTTTCTCCACTAAAATACAGCTATTCAAATAAAATTAAAGAAGAAATTGAATCCCTTACGCAAAATTTTAAGAAACAAGGCTTCAGGCATAAACTTCAAAGTGCCTTTAGCACTAACTTTGTTTTTATATTCTTGGTTTGTATTATGTATTTTCATGCTTACTTCAATATAGATTCATCGACACTCTTTGTGACACTTCTTATCTTTTTTAGAATTTCGCCTATGGCATCTGAAGTCTCTGCAGCCTTTGCTAGGCTAGATTCAATGATTCCGGCCCATCAATCTTACGAGAATAGAGTTTCTATTTTAAAAGACAAGGCAGAACAATCATCTGGAACAAAAATTGACGATATCGCAGAAATTAAATTAGAAAATGTTCATTTTTCTTATGAGAGTAAAAAAGTTTTGAGTAACATAAGCCTAACTCTTAGTCGAAATGAAATTAATGTTATTATGGGTGCTTCAGGAGCGGGAAAATCAACTCTTCTAGATATATTACTCTCTCTGCAAAACCCTAATTCGGGGCAAGCTTTTGTTAACCAAATCCCTTACTCTCAAATAAACAAAGATTTATTCCGTCACAAAATAGGTTATGTAGGGCAAAGCATCACGTTAATTGAAGGCACATTGAGAGAAAATTTAAATTTAGGTAATCTCGATATATCTGAAGAACAAATGCTCAATTCTCTCAAGACACTAGGCCTTCAAGAATTGCTAGAATCACTTCCTAATGGTCTTGATACAGAGCTTGGAGAAGATGGTTCGTTTCTCTCTGGTGGTCAAAAGCAAAGGATTGCTTTATGTCGGGCACTGCTTGAAAATTGCGATCTTCTTATACTTGATGAAATATCGAGTGCTCTAGACTTTGAGTCTCTTAATAAAGTTAAAGATGCCCTGATTAAAATTAAAAATGAGAAAATGATTGTTATTGTTACCCATGAAACTGGCTTAGCTGAGATCGCGGATACTATGTATTACCTTGAATCTGGAACAATTAAGAGAAAAGGTGAACCTTTGACAATAATAAATGAGATGCATATTTCAAAATAACTTATTTAGTATAAGTATAATCTCTACGCTTCAAACTTTTAATACCAGCATGATCGAAATCTTCGCTTAAAAACTCCAGTAAACGATAAAGTAGAATTTTTGATTTTCCTTTAAATCTCTTGATTAAACTCGGTTCAAGCCCTGGTCGAAAAGAAAAAATGACGCTAAAACGCTCATATCCTTCTTGCTGATGACCTGCTCGGTGAAGACATAATGGAGCAAGCATAAAATGAGCATCTCCTATATCACATGTAAGATGAATAGCATGCTTAGGATCTTCCATCTCAGCAACGGGAATTCGGTAGTCATTCCTTGAGTAGAAACCTCTTCTCAAAAGCTCTCTAGTTCTTTTTTTACTCATTACGACCGTTGGTCCATGTTCCATTTTCGTGTCATGTAAATAAATAACTAAATGAAGTGTATCTGTAGTGTTATCATCAAAATGCCAATTAGCAGACTGAAGATCGTAATGTTGAGACTCTTCTTCTGTAAAAGATAGTCTGTGGTAGCAAGAAACATAATGAAGCTGGTATGGGCATCCATAAAAACCTTCTATTATATCAATGACTTTTTTATGATGAAGAAGTTCAATAAGCTCAGGAAATAATCCCTTAAAATCAAAACTCTGTAGTAAGCTTCTTGTATTTCCATAGATACGAGTTTCAATTGATGTATCCAGCAATTTTTTTAATTTTTCACGAACTATTTCAATGCTACTACTTGAATACAACTTTTTAAGTGTTATAAACCCCTTATCATTAATTTCATCTACAACTGGCTTGCACTCATCTTTTAATTCTGATTTATAAAAAAGTCTCACTGAAAAAATACGTAAATACGGCCGGAGGTGATTCAAGAACCTCATGTTTGTTTTAAATACCTTATGCTTGGTAGTAACTAAGAATCGATGTATTCCTTTTAATAAAGTTGCTACAAATGGAAAGATCTTCTTTAATTTCAAGTAAATACGGATTAGCATTTATTTATCCTGGAGCGAGCTACGACAGTCATTTTAATAGAAAAATCGTATCATAATTATTAAAAAGTGAATAGTTCACTAGATTACGCTATTTCACGTTTCAACAAGTAAAATCTATAATAAAATTATCAAAAAAAGAGGAGATACCCCCATGAGCAAGAATGTGGCCATTATTCCAGCCCGAGGAGGAAGTAAGAGAATTCCGAGAAAAAATATTAGAAATTTTCTTGGAAAACCCATTATTCAATATTCCATAGAGGCTGCGTTAAAATGTCCACATATTGATGAAGTTGTGGTGTCTACCGATGATGAAGAGATTGCTGAAATTGCAATCAAGTGTGGCGCACAAGTTCCTTATATGCGCAGCTCCAAGAACTCAAATGACCATGCAATGCTTTTTGACGTTGTAAACGAAGTCCTAGAAAACTTTAAGCAGAATGGTAAATTTTTTAAACACTTTTGCCTTATCCTTGCAACAGCACCTTTTGTAACCTCGGGGACACTCAAAAATTCATTTCAAGAACTTGAAAACTCAAATAGTGATGCCGTAATTCCCGTAGTACGTTTTGGCTTTCCTATTCAAAGGGCCTTTCGAATTCACGACTCTAAACTTAATATGTTCTGGCCTGAAAATATGCATGTTCGCTCTCAAGATCTAGAATCAGCCTATCATGATATTGGTCAGTTTTACTGGCTCAATACACAAGTCTTCTTAAATGAAAAAAAAATATTTCTTAATAATTCAGCTCCCTATATTGTGGAAGAAAAATTCTGCCAAGATATCGACACTGAAGAAGATTGGCAAATTGCCGAGATGAAATACCGAATGCTAATGAGCACGGAGGCCACATGAGCCTTAAAGCTCTTGTTCTTGGTTGTGGACAAATTGGTTCAACTTACGATGACCCCGATTCTCAAAATATAACAACTCATGCCCATGCATTCAGCATACATCCCGAATTTGAATTAGTGGGATTAATTGATACAAACAAAGACATCGTCACAAAACAAGCAAAGAAATGGTCCACACAGGGCTTTACACAACTGGAAGAAGCGCTAGAAAAAGTAAAGCCAGATATTATCTCTATATGCACACCTAATGAAACTCACAAGGAACTCATTTTAAAATGTTCAAAACTCCCCCTTAAAGCCATTGTGTGCGAAAAACCGATTTCGCTAACAAGGGAAGAAGAAAAAGAAGTTTTAGATACAGGTATCGTTATTTATATTAACTATATACGAAGATTTCTCCCTGAAATAATTAACTTAAAAAATAAAATTGCAACAGGCGAATTTGGAGAATTTATCAAAGCAACAGGACATTACTGTAAAGGAATTGAGCATAACGGTACCCACTTAATTGATCTGCTTAATTATCTTTTTATGCCAAAAAATCCCAGCTTAAAGCTACTGAACAAGCCTAAGTTAAATGAATACGATTTTACTTACTCTTTTGATGATAAGACTGTTTACGTACAAAACTTAACTCAAGCAAATTATACATCTTTAGAACTTGACCTTTTTTTTGAAAATTCACGAATTCAAATATTAGATTCTGGAAGAAAAGTTTCTATATCTTCCCCTGTCGAATCTCAAGATTACAAAGGTTATAAATACTTAAACTCCAATGAAGTAATAGAAACTGATCTAAATAAATATATGCATCACTGCATAAACAAGTTGTTTCAGTCATTACAAGGAGGCCCAAATATCTCTTCTCTTTCAAATGCTCTTCAAGTAAGTCGGATTATTGAAAATGAACTTAAGTAAACTAGGAAAAGGATTACTTTTTTCCAGGGATCCCGGGGCTGCTAACAATATTGCCGTTATCTCTCAATACTTACACCAAAATGGAATTAATATTCTACTATGCGGTAAAGATGCTGCTATAGAAGTATACAATAAGTTTAAGCTACCTTGTGCTGAGATCAACTCACTTACAGACATAAAAAAAATCTTATTGCGAGAAAAGCCTGACTGGGTTTTAACTGGAACAAGCGCTGATGATGAAAGTGATATCCTTTTTTGGAAATTTGCAAAGGAACTTCAAATTACAAGCTTTGCGATTTTAGATCAATGGATCAATTACCTTGTTCGCTTCTCTCACTATAATGTTGAAGATTTGAAGAATAGAACTGATATACCAATTGAACATATGCCTGACTTTATCCTCACAATGGATAATTACTCTAAAAAAGAAATGATCGAAGTAAAGTTCCCGGCAGAAAAAATTAAGGTTTGCGGGCATCCATGGTTAAGTCAATTTTCAACTAAGACCATTAATAAAAGACAAGCTTCACTAAACCCTATTTACATCTACTTTGCCTCAGAGCCTATTCAAGAAACTTACAAAGAATTAAAAGAGAATTCATATTGGGGATATGATCAAGAAAGCGTTTTAATTGAACTAGCAGATGTATTAGATAAAGTTGCGAAGAAAACGCCCATTAATATTAATCTCATTCTAAAACTTCACCCCAAAAATAATCAAATTCTAATGTCAAATATTGTTGATAAGCTTAATTCCCAATTTCAGAAAATAAATATTAACATTTCCAAACAGTCAGGAATCGATGAAATAATTAACCAAAAAGGTATTGTTATCGGCCTCTCATCCATGCTTTTATTGGAAACCACTATTTCCAATATTCCAACTATCAGTTTCCAACCAGGCCTAAAGAGGGAAGATCCATTTATTCTATCTCGTATGGGGTTAAAGAAAACAGTTACTACCCAAGTCGAATTAGAGAAAGAAATTATAACGCTACTTGAATGTAATTTAGAACAAGAAAGTATTCAGTTTGAGTTTCTTGAGAATGCAACAGAAAGAACGATACAAGAAATCATTAAGAGTAAAAACCTTTAATTGTATCCACAACATACTCTAACTCTTCATCTCTAAGTGTTGGGTACATTGGAATACTAATACATTTTTTATAAAAAACTTCTGCCTTAGGAAACATCCCTTCATGAAAACCTTGCCTTTTATAATAAGGGTGTAAATGAACTGGGATGTAGTGAACTTGTGGTCTTATATTTTTCTCCAATAAATAATGAAATAACTCTCTTCTTTTTTCTGTTCTTAAAACAAAAAGATGGTAAGCATGCTTAAAGCGCTCTTCATCAAATTCCTGAAATTCAATATCTCCAACTCCACGCAACTTATCTTGATAGAAGCCCGCAATCCGAGCTCTCACTTTACTATTTTCGTGGGCCCTTTCAAGTTGTCCAATCCCTAGAGCTGCCTGTATATCTGTTAGTCTAAAATTAAATCCAGGCCGTTGCATTTCATAGAACCAGGGATCATCTGTTGGAACTTCATAATTTTCTTTATTTCTCACTAACCCATGATCTCTTTCTTGTTTTAAAAGAATTGAGTTTTTCTCAGTAGAGCAAGTAACCATTCCACCTTCACCTGTTGTTAAATGCTTAACAGGATGAAAAGAAAAGATAGCTACATCTGAGTCAGTACAAGAGCCTGAACCAATCCACAGCCCTTGTGAATTGAGATAAGCCCCACCAGGTGAGTGGCAAGCATCTTCTAAAATCCATAAACCATATTTATCACAAATTTCCTTCAATTTTTCTAAGTCAAGAGGGAGTCCTGAATAAGTAACAGGGATAACCCCTTGATAATCGTTTGGATTTTGTTGAAGCTTTTCTTCCAATAATCTAAAATCCATTAATCCTGTTTTTTCATCGATATCAACAAAGTCAACACCAAGACCATTTAAAACAACGCAATTAGCAGATGCTACAAATGTATTAGGGGTTGTTATTACCTTCTTCTTCGAATTTTTTAAAACATTTACCGCCATAAACAAAGCGGCTGTACCATTGGCACAAGAAATAGAATGTTTAACTCCAATATATTCACTAAACAGGTTTTCAAATTTATCAACTTGAATACCTTGAGTTATCCAACCACTTTTAAGTGCTTCTACAACTTTTTCGATATCGCTATCTGATATAAACTGTTTTCCGTAAGAAATTGCATCCATCTATTTTAGCTCAAATGTAGGGTCAACATGCTCTCTAATTTGCTGACGCATTTGAGAAACGGTTAACCAATCTGTATTAATCCCTGAGTTATATTTAAATCCATAATCTACCTTCTTACAATCTAGCTTGGAAAGCATATCCTTCAACTCCCATTTTGGTGTAGCAGGTGTGATGACATAATGATTTCTAAATTCAAGAGTATTCAATGCATCCATTTCTGTAATCATCTCTTCATGAAGCTTCTCTCCAGGACGAATTCCAATCTCTTCGACTTCCATTCCTGGTGCAACAGCTTCAATCAGATCAGTGATTCTATAAGAAGGTATTTTGGGAATAAAAATCTCCCCCCCCCAGTGCTGTTCATGGGCCATCAATACAAGATCAACAGCGCTCTCTAAAGTAAGACTAAAACGAGTCATTTCATTATGAGTCACTGTTAATTTGCCATTTTTTCTTTGCTTCAAAAAATAAGGAACAACAGAACCTCTCGAACCTAAAACATTCCCATAACGAACTACTGATATTTTTAAATCCCGATCCCCTGAAATATTATTCCCAGCGACAAATAATTTGTCAGAGCAAAGCTTAGTTGCACCATAAAGATTAATAGGAGCGCAAGCTTTGTCAGTTGAAAGGGCGACCACATTTT
Source organism: uncultured Bacteriovoracaceae bacterium (assembly GCA_964353025.1). Lineage (GTDB taxonomy): Bacteria > Bdellovibrionota > Bacteriovoracia > Bacteriovoracales > Bacteriovoracaceae > CALFYV01. The sequence goes on along the minus strand of CAYGUN010000019.1, from coordinate 10,025 downwards.
TTACCCCCGTTGCCAATGCTGCATTAACAACATTTTCTGCACCAAGAATATTAGTTTTAATAAACTCCATTGGATTATACTCAGCTGCAACGACTTGCTTTAATGCTGCTGCATGAATAACAGTATCAATTCCCTCAAAGGCCATCTTCAACCTTTCAACATCACGGACATCACCAATAAAGTAACGTATTGCCTTATACTTCTCATGACTGAAGACTTGGGACATATCAAACTGCTTTAACTCATCTCTTGAGAATACAACCAATCTTTCTATCTCCGGGTAATCTTTTAAAATACGTGCAATAAACGCTTTTCCAAAAGAGCCCGTTCCACCAGTAACAAGAATAGATTTTCCATTAAACATTTTTCTTTCCTTTTTATTTACGAGAAATCGACTAGCTCCAAGCTTAAAGGTGTCCCCTTTTTAATATCCCTAATCGCTTTCTTTCCAAGAACCTGCTCATAGTAACGGGACTTCAACCCTCCACCAGGCCTAATTCTTCTCATATTTTTTATATCAAGGGTTGTACCCTTTTTGATATCTTCAACAATATAAATAGATCTTTTAAACTTAGTTGAAGCAATCTCACTCCTGGAAGTGCCATAATGAACAACGCCCAAAGCTTGCCAACCTTTTAGAATTTCTTCTGATAAGTTTTTAAATTCGGCTGGCTCCATCGAGAAAGCACTATCAACTCCTCCTTCTGAGCGCGAAAGAGTAAAATGTTTTTCAACCACAGTCGCACCCATAGCAATTGAAGCAACAGCAACACCTGAACCTAGACTATGATCAGATAATCCAACCTGTACGTTAAATAGTTGTGCCAAATGAGGAATTGTCCTCACGTTAGAATTCTCAGGCGTAGCTGGATATGAACTCGTGCATTTCAATAAAATAATATCATTGCAACCATTATCACGACATGTTGCTACTAATTCTTCCAAATCACTCAATGAAGCCATTCCAGTTGAGATGATAATAGGTTTACCAGTTTGTGCAACCTTTTTGATTAAAGGTAGATCTGTATTTTCAAAAGAAGCAATCTTATAATAAGGAACCCCTAGCTCTTCCAGGAAATCAACTGCAGACTCATCAAAGGGAGTCGAAATACAATCCATACCAAGATCTTTACATAAGTCCATTATCGGCTTATGCCAATTCCAAGGTGTATAGGCCATTTCATAAAGCTCATATAGGCTTTTCCCGTACCACAGGCTATTCTTATCGCTTATATAAAAATCGCCTTCTCTAAGATCAATAGTCATTGTATCAGCAGTATAGGTTTGCAATTTCACTGCATTCGCACCTGACTCATAAGCTGCCCTCACAATCTCTAAAGCCCTATCCAGGGATTGATTGTGATTTCCTGACATTTCGGCAATTAAATAAGGAGGGTAATCCTTACCGATAGTTTTATTTCCAAGAATAATACTTTGCGCCATTAAAACCTCTGAGAAGTTTAGAGTCTTCACTATTACCAATTTGCATCAACACTAGTCAATCAGAACTACTTTTTAAAAGCAGAAAAGCCCCCTACAACACATGGCATCCCATTGATTGCTCCCTCTTGACAACCAAAAAGAAGGGTATAATTCCCAACAAGTTAAAAAGAAATGAGAAAGCAAAAAATATAGTAAAAACATCTGCACCGTTAGCAATAGAATAAACCCCTAGTAGCTTTGAAAAAGCTATATGCCCTACTCCGAGTCCAGAAAAAGAAACAGGAAGAGTCATTAAGAAAATCCCCAATGGGATAACATAGATTAATTTAAAAATTGAAACATCAATATTGGGATTGAGTGCCTGTATTATTAAAATAAATGAAGCTGTATTTAAAGCTTGAATGGCAATACTAACTAATACACCTCTTAATAAAATTTTCTTTTCCTTAATAAGCTTTCCGGCATAAGTTTTTAAATTATTCATCCTGTTTTCAAGAAAAGTATAGCGGGAGGTATAAGGAATCCTTTCTAAGAAAAGTAGTATCATAGAATAAATTTTCTGTCGAAAAAAGAAAGAAGTAATACAGATTATAACAAACAAGCTCGAACCATAATAAAAAAGTTGAATACTCTTATTCAGTGGTGGTTCAATAATGCCAGTGAGAATAGTTAAAAAAACAAGAGCAAAAGTAGATAATAGTTTTGAAAAAATAGATGTGTAAATAGAGTTATCTTTACTGATACGACGATCAACACCCATTAGTTTTTTTATACGATAAAAATCTCCCAAGAGAGAAATAGGTGCAATACAATTAATAAATGATGAAGCCCACGAGATACTAAAAACCCGCTTAAAATTAACAAGGAATGGATCTTTGAACTGCATAAGTGTCTCAGTTCGAAAAGAACCGAGAAGTAGTTGCAGAAAAGTGAGGATAAAGAAAACAAAAGCTAAACCAAGATTAGACAAACCTAATTTAACATTATGAAGACTTATATCACCATTTACCACAACCCAAGCTATAAGCAGAAGACTTATAAAAATCTTTAAAGAAAAAATATATTTAGAACTCAACTTCATAAACCTATCAGAATTAATTTTTAGATAGTTATCAACATAGCGTCAAAAGAGATAAATGCCAATACTGCACGAAGCTAGTTTTTTTTTAAAAACCGCCCTTATTTCTTAAAAAAAACACGGATTTGGCCATATCAAGATCGTCATAATCATCAATATCTACAGCACTTTGCCAAGAGATTTGATGAACACCAAATCCATTGCCATAAAAAGTTTTGTCTCTTTTAAGAGAACTACATTGAGAAATCCAGATCGCTCCAGTTGGGCAATATAGTTCATCAAGGTCCTGTGAGCGCTTTTGATAGGCTTCTGGAAATAATTTTATCGGATTCGAATCGCTATCGTATTTAAGTGCCCACCAAGGATTCATCCAGCCAAATTTAAAAACGCTTATTTGAAATTCTCTTCTCTTTTTTTGAAATTGATTATAGGCATCCAGGATATCTGCAGACTTCCGGCATGGGCAATTTGGCATTAATTGAAAAACTATATCATATTGGTTTGTCGTTAATTCTTCCATTTGCATCAAAGAAGCGAGAGTTGCATCAGAGACTGGAGTGTAATCATCAGCATACTTGCCTTCTCTGAAAAAAGGAACCTGAGCACCATATTCTTTGGCAATTTGTGCTATCTGAGGATCATCAGTACTAACAATTATATCAGTAAAAATATTAGCTTCAATGCATGCCTCAATAGTCCATGCAATCATAGGCTTGCCATTTAAGTCAATAATGTTTTTAAGAGGTATTCTTTTCGATCCTCCCCTGGCTGGAATAATTGCTATTACTTTTTTCTGCAATTCCAAATCCTGTTAATGGTGTAGCAGATCTTCTCCACGGTATCGACATTCATATGAGAAAAGATTGGCAAGCAAATAATATTATCCGCAACAAATTCAGTGTTTGGAAGATTTTCTGCTCTATGCTCTACTTTCTCGTATGCCTTCATTCGATGAAGAGGGAAAAAATACTTCTTAGAATAGATAGATTCCCTTGCTAGTTCTGTGTAAAGCTCATCCCTACTCATTCCGAATTCACTTTCATTAACAATGACAGCAAAATCTTTAAATGTACTAACGTGCCCTTCAGGTAATCTCTGAAAGGAAAGTCCGGGCATCTCTGAAAGCCTTGCCTTATAGAGACCGACAAGTACATTTCGAGCTTCTACAGATTGCTCTAAAAGATTAAAGCTTTCAAGAGCAATAGCCGCGTGAAATTCTGACATTTTTCCATTTAAACCAATGTATTCACAATTATAATCTGAGCTCGCTCCGTAGTTTCGCCCAAGAGCCATTTTATCCATTAAAACCTGATCATTGGAAGAAACAAGCCCACCTTCTGCTGAAGTAATAACTTTTGTACCAGAAAGAGAGAAAATTTCACAATCTCCAAAACCTCCAATTGGTTTACCTTTATAACTTGAACCTAGAGCGTGCGCTGAATCGAGCAATAATCTTAAGTTATGCTTTTTCGCAATAGTTTCTATTCTTTCGATATCAATTGGGTTTCCAAAACAATGAACCGCAATTATACAAGATGTTTTATCCGTAATTTTTCTTTCAATGTCATCTGGGTCAATATTAAAAGTATCTTTTTCGATATCTGCAAAAACGGGAGTTAAGCCATTCCAAACGACAGCATGTCCAGTTGAAGAAAAAGTAAAGCTTGGAAGAATTACCTCCCCTTCAATATCAAAAGCTTTTAGGGCAAGCATAAGTGCGCTTGTAGCATTGGGCATTGTCAAGGCCCTGCTTACCTTGAGATTTTTTTCTGTTTTAAATTCCAATTCTTTTGAATATTTTGAAAAATTTGAAAGCATTAAGCTTTGAGCAATATCTCTAAACTTAACATCAAGTAATTCATAGTCTGGTAAGGTTGGCTGGGCAATATAAATTTTACTTTCTTTTTTATTAAGATCTTTATAAATATTTTCCTTATGCTTCTTACTTGAATATCCTATTACAGTTGTTTCAGCTGCAATATCTTTAGTAACTGTTGCTCCAGCTCCAACCATTGCACTTTGACCGATTTTTACATCAGGTAAAATTGTTGCACCAATACCAATAAAAGCAAGGTCATCAACAAATACTCTACCCGCAGCTCTTGTCCCGGGTGCAAAATGAACAGCATCACCAATTTTATTATCATGTTCTATAATTGCCCCTGAATTTATAATTGTAGCTACCCCAACTTTAGAACCAACGTTAATAATTGCCTGGGGCCCAACATAGCATCCTGAACCAAATCGAACTGATGAACTGACAGTGGCCGTTGGGTGAACTAAAGTCTCAAGCGAAATACCATGCTGGATAAGTGCATTGCTAATAAACAACCTTGCCCCATTATCTCCAATTGCAATATGCACACAATCCGCAACCTCTTGCATTTTTTTATAATCATCAGAGCTTCCTAGGACTTTGAATCCCTGAATACTTTTTCCTTTAAGCTCTGGAGTATTATCAAAAAAACCAACTAACTCATATTCGCTATTCTCTTTTAAAAGATCTAGAACAACTCCCGCTTGACCATCAATCCTGGCGCCAATAAGCGCGATTTTCTTTTTCATAAAACCTCTTATTTATTTAAATCTACATCATTCCAATTTAATAGCGCTTCTGCAGCGATGTCACTAGAGGCTACCTTGCCTAAAATTCCTTCAATATACTTTGGCTTAATTCCTGTTCCAGGTCTTTTTAGCATCAAATTATCCACAGTAAAAACTTCACCTTTTTTAATCCCATCTTTTACAACAATACTCTTGCGATGAACTTTTCTTTGACCTCTTTCTTTTTCAGAGAAATTTCTCACTGTTGTTCCTAACCCTGCTTCAACTTCTCTAATACCTCTAACTAATGCTTGCATTTCTCTAGGCTCTATTGATGCTGCGTGGTCGGGACCAAATCTTTTCGAGTCCATTGTAAAGTGTTTTTCTAAGACAACAGCACCAAGTGCTCTTGCTGCAACTGTCATATTTATTCCTAATGTATGATCTGAGTACCCGACAGGAAATCCAAAAGCATTTTTAAGAGTTTGCATATACTTTAGATTTGTTGTTTCTATATCTGCGGGATACCAGGAAATACAATGCAATAAGACTATCTTATTATTTCCGACACTTGTGATTGCTTCAACTGCCTCTTCTATCTCACCTAAGGTCGCCATTCCTGTTGACATAATAATAGGAAGATTCGCTTTGGCCATATGTTTCAAAAGAGGCGTATTCGTCAGATCTCCTGAAGCTACTTTCACGACATCAATCCCTAGCTTAACCAAAAAATCAAAAGATTCTTCACAAAATGCAGTTGAAAGAAATTTAATATCCCTACTATCTGCATATTTTTTTAACTCAAAATGAGCATTTTCATCAATTTCAAGCCTTCTTAACAAATCTCTAAATGATTCATCTTTGTGACTTCCATCAATAATATATGAACTCCTGTCAGCGGTCGGTGTAACCAATTTATCAGCTTTAAAACTTTGGAATTTAACATAATTAGCACCTGCATCAGCCGCAGCATCGATCATTTTCTTTGCTTCTTCTATGCTGCCATCATGATTAATACCGGCTTCTGCAATAAAAATCGCTTGAGGGTTTTCACTTTTTAAATTTTCATAGTTCATAATATTTTCCTCTGTTTCATTTCTTTAATTATTCTTTCTAAGCCCCTGCCATCCACTACTTCGGGAGCTTTCTGAAACTGGCGATAGTGTATTTCATTTCTTTGAATAAGTGAAGAAATCCTATTACGAAGACCCTCTATTTCAAGCTTTGGCCCAAAACCAAGGTTAATATTTACGCCAAGCGCTTCAAATTTATCTGCAATTTCCATCTGTCTTTCCAGTTGGCAAATTGTTGCGCCAGGTACTCTTGAAGCAATGCGTTCAAAGAGAGTGTTTCCTCCTGCAGTGATAGCAAACATGCAATCTGCCCATAGGTCAGAGAGGCCAGGAACATCAACATAAAGTTCATACTCGATAGGGTAAGTAGATAGAAATTTTTCTAGTTTTTCTATATAACCAGTTGCTTTTGAAACAACCAGCTTCAAACATATCCCTCTTAAATCCAAACAGGCTTCTAGCACTTTGAATAAAAGATTATTGTGATCAGAACCACCAAGGCTGATAAGAATCTTTATGTTTTTGCTCAAGTCTTTGACTTCAATATCTTTATACCTTGCATCCATTATAAAATACTTTGGCCCAAGTAAATAACGCTCTTGATGAGGATACTTTATATTTAATTGATTTGGATTTCCATTGATTACCAACTCAGCATCTATAATTCTCTGATAACTATCATCCGTAATTACAACAATAGGAATATTGAGTTTTTTTAAAGAAGCCATGTAAAGAGGCTCTTGATCAAAATCAAGAATATCTAAAAAGATTAACTGTGTTTCATTCTTTGAAACATATAATTGAATGGCTTCAAAATCATTCTGCCAACTCAAATCAGATTTAAAAGTTTCATAAGAAACTTTTCTATTTTTTAAAAATTCTGAAGCTGCTAAATCATCTTTACATAAAAGAAGACATTCATTATCGCTAAACCTGCTCAAATAAGAGAGCATGAGACTTGCCCGAGATAAATGCCCCATCCCAATATCTTTACTGCCATCGGCCCTGTATAATATTTTTTTTATTTGCTTCATTATTCTCCAAGAATCTTTAGCTTACCTTCAACTGGATTTTTATATGACTCCATATTAATAACTTTATCAGCACCCCAAATTGAACAGTATTTAGTATTTAATTTTTCAATACTCTCACTGAGAGACGCTCCCCCTCCTAATGATTCAAGGAGCCCACAAATATATTCGCCAATTCTCTCCCCCCCTTTTCCATCCATAAAAGGATCTAGTAAGTCTTCAAACCCTTTAAAGAGTCCTAAGTTTTCAATTCCATTTGAATTAGCTTTATAACTTTTTAAAGATTGCATTAACTTATCAACTGAATCAAAAATAACTTGCTCTTTCCCAACTGAATAAAAAGCATGTTTGTACTGACAGGTTGTATCTAAATGAACCCCGGGAATTCCATGAATAATCGCTTCCCCTACCGCAGATGAAATCCCTACCCCAACCGCTATATCAGAAGCAAGTGCAGCATCAACTGGAGGCCTTCCAATTATATCATCGAGATTCAAGCAACGTCCTACTAATACTAACTCATCTACTTTTTCCTTAACCTGTTTAAGATCTTCAAAAATATGTGATTTTTTAGATTTTATAATAATCCCTATTTCCGAGTCAGTTGATGCCCATTCTAAAATAGGTAAGTATAAATTTTCGATTAGTTTGCTGGAGTAGTGGTATTCACGAGAGAAAGTATTATCAAAAAGAGAAATAATAAACTTAACTCCATTTTTTTTTAAGTTGTTTCTCATTTGATTTGCCCAAGCTTTTTTTTCATTATCAACGGTATTATAAGAAAAACCAGAAACTATCATAAATTTGTTAATATTAAGATTCGCTTTAAGATGTTCGGCAGTCCTAACGCCCCAACCAAAATAGATTTGATAAGGATAGAAGCCTATCTCAGTTGAAGGGTAAGAAACATTTTCAGAACGCTGCTTACTAAATCGTATCCCATGCACATTATCCATTGCCATACTTTGAGCTACATTTTTTGTACCCGTTGGGTCCTCATCATAATGAATTTTAATATTAAACTCATGGTAAAAACTTTCCCAATAATTAACTTCCACTCTTAACTGAACAATTTTGCTTCGAATCCATCGGGGTTTTATAGTTGAAGAATACGGTGACCTTTGAAACTTTGTTTTATATTTCCAAAAAGAGCAAAGAGTTCGCAAGCTCATCCCTCTTTGCCATTTTAATGTTACCCAGTTCATCCCGAGTGCTTCAATTGAGTTAATTGCCTTTTTATCAATTTTAACTGATGCATTGCCTTCAAAGTAAAAGAGAATATCTGACGGCTTAATTCTCCCATCAATGTACCAAAACAAATCTGAACGACGAGAACGGTCAACTCCCTCAACATAGCGAATTGCCAGGGTTGGATTCTTGTAGTTGCTGACCTTGGGTTTAAAAGAAAAGAGTTTTATTATCATATATAAAAATGCTCTTATACCGCTTTTAACTATACTGCGCATTCTGCCTTTATTGCAGCGAGGAAAAAATTTTAAATTAAGTTTAGGATGCTTAAAACATTCATTAACAATAGATGAAAAATCAACTTCCTCGCACCAAATGGCATGCTCTCCAGTAAATTTTAAAATCTCCTCTTCTACGGTTAAAACAAGCTTTAAAATTGAATAGGTTTCTGTATAGAAAATTTTAGTAAAATAAAGTTTAACTTTTTCAGTATTTAAAGTTTTACCTGAAATACTTTCTATTGAAGGCAAATCAAGACAAGTGCACATTCTTTGTACAAAATCACATGCAACCTCCATTACATCATAAGCAAGGGCCCTTCCTTCAGAAGTTTGAGTCTCACCCAAACCATAAAAAAATGGCTCAATTTTTACCTTTGATTTAATCCTTCCGATTAGATCAACGTAATGAACAGTAATTTCTTCCCCATGATAATGAGTTATCAAGTAACTTAACTTACTCTGATCAAGTGCTTTAACCCAAATATGCTTCATCCATTTCCTTAACAAAATAATTAAAATTGATTTTATCTACTAACTTTTGATATGAGAATATAAGTAACTCTACATAGGGGCAAGATAGAACTAAGCTCCAATTCTATTGTAAAAATATCAGCATTGCGTTAGTATGGAATAATCAATGAAAATAGAAACTCAGAGACTTACATTAACTTCATTTTCCATAAAAGATATCTCCGAAAGATATATTTCATGGCTCAATGATCCAAGTATCGTACAATATAGTGAGAATAGACATAGAGTACATTCTTACGATTCCTGCCTTGAATATTTTAACCATTTTAATTTTAGCCAAAATATTTGGCTAAGTATTAGAGATAAAAAAAATGGTTTTCACATAGGTAATATTAACGCTTATTGTAACCGGAATAATAATACCGCAGATATAGGAATCCTTATAGGAGAAAAATCTTATCAAGGAAAAGGCCTAGGGCTGGAAGCGTGGTTCTCACTGATATGTTACCTCTTTGAAAAAAGAGAAATTCGCAAAGTAACAGCCGGCACGATGAGTGAAAATCAAAGCATGATAAGAGTTTTCGAAAAATGTCATATGGGAGCAGATGGTATCAGAAAAAATCACTACATTTTTGAAGGTAAACCTGTTGATCTTGTACATGTTTCTTTTTTTCAAGAAAAATTCAAACAAGCTATCGAAGATGAATTTTTAAAAAAAATACACAGCGCACTAACTTACGCTTAGCGAAAAACATACCGCAAAGCTATTAAGAATCGGATTGAACACCTCATCTTAGATTGTTATTATCATGAACGCACAAGGAGTTATTATGCATAAAAGTCCAAACGAACCTTTGGTGAGTATTCTTATGAATTGCTTTAACTCTGATAAATACTTAAAGGAATCGATTGAGTG
>CAYGUN010000018.1:0-18048 GCA_964353025.1 uncultured Bacteriovoracaceae bacterium | reverse complement strand
TACCAACCAAGTTTGTCAAAGTAATACGACATACCAATAGAGAATGTTGTTTGATTAATCTCTAATTCATTTTGCTGTGGGACACCTGAGAAACTTCCAATATTGGCATTGATATTACTAGAAGCAAATCTGATATAGAAAATATTCCAGTTAATTTCAATTAGGGATGCCCAGCCGGTATCAAAGTCATTGTCTTTATCAATTTTCTCACCAGTAGAGACTCTTGTGACTTCAAGTGAATTTAAGTAATTTACCGAAAGACCAATTCCAAATCTTAAATTCAAACCTTGGTTGTGTATAAAATATTTATCCCCAAAGTTATAATAAATAAATGGATTCAATGCATAGCGAGAGACCCTGACGTGTGTGTAGTCATTACTGTTACGGATAGGATAGTCAATTAATGTGGTGTTAATATTTGAGTATGTGATAAAAAAACTTGAACTAAAGTTTTTATAAAAAAATTGTGGCTTTGTTTCATACCCAATATCTAATGTCGAATTATCTTTATATGTTTGAAAAGCTGAAGTTCCACAAGAATTATCTTCTCCATTTGGAGAGCTAGTTACACAGAGTTTTCTTCCCGATTCCTTATCTTTGAATTCGGCACTTTTTGTGGCAACGCCCAAGCTAACACGGTAAGGTCGGATAACTTCTTTCACAGTACTACAAGAGACAATAAGAAAAACAAGAGGAAAAAATTTAAACATGACCCATTATAGCTATAAATATAAAAAGATCCCAAATAAATATTTAGTGAATTTACCTTTTGTCATGCCAATTGAGAATGGCTATTGGTTAAAGATGTTATTTAGGCATTATTTCGTAAACGGCCCATGCGTATATGAAGATCAGTGAAAATAAGAACAGGTCAAAGACCATATTCTTCCACAGCTTTTCTTCTGACCAAAGGTAAAGCTTATCATTTTTCTTTAAAACAATTGCTAATCCTGTAACGCCAAGAAAGCCAAAAAATGAGATGAGCATAAAGGCAATCCATGGATTGATTGGTTGCTCCTCCTTTTTTGAAGGTAAAACGATGGGTTTTGGAATTTCTATTTTGAGTACTCCACCGGAGGACGGTATATCAAATGTAGGAGCTTCTTTTTTATTGGGAATCTTTTCAATCTCTCCTCTAAAGAATTTTTCTCGTACACGGAGATTTTTGTTATCTGAGGTTTTATGCTTTGAGCCTGCTGTTTTATTTCCAACTTCTTGTAGTTGAAGACTTGCTCTTAAATTTATAATATCACCAAGAATAAGTTCTTTCCCGGATAATGTTTTATTCCAAATAATACCAAGCTCTTTTCGACTAAGTTGGTGATTGAGTTTTATGAACCAGCTTTTTTTACCCCAAGTATCTTTAACTGGACCTTCGAGGGTAATAAGGATTTTTTGTTTGAGTTTTCTGTCTTGAAATTCAATAGTCCCATTTACTTCATACTTATTTTTTAATTTGATGACTTTTGAAGATTGAAAAACTATTTCAGGATATTTTTTAGCAGATAAAAAATCTGTTCCCTTGAGATGGCCATCTCGTGAGCCATTGCCTGTGTCAATAGAATCACTTTCAATAACGAGTTTAAGGTTAGTTGGAATACCTTTTATTAATTCCACCGAACCGTAAAATTGTTCAAACCGGCCACTCACTTTAGCAATACTTAAATACTCAATTTCAAAATTAATCTCAGAATGATCTTTATTAATAATAAGTTTTTGACAGAGAGCAGCTTGGGCAAAAAGAAAAAAGAAAAACCATTTCATAAACTATGAGTAGGCCTTCTTTGGAAAAAGGTCAACAAGAACATGAGAAGAAACCCTAGTGAAATACTTCCGACAAATGGACCTGGCCCATCATTATTATCATTAATAAGGGAAATAGTTGAACAGCTTCCCAAAAGCCCTCCTAGCTTTTTCTCAGATGGGTAAAGGTAGGAGACTCCATCAGCATCATCTTGATGAAGATGTTCTTGTGACTTAAAAGACCCGTAAGATTGATACATTACAGCGTTGCTCTCTTCTGTGTGCCCCAGTCCAAAGGTATGGCCTATCTCGTGAGCGATAAGAGTTATAATTTCTTGTCTAGTTGAACCGTTTACGATGCCATCGGTAGTTCTTATCGCAAGTGCACCTCGACAATTTCCGCCAGAGCAGGCCATTCCGCCTTTGCCTGCTGTTGTTGATGCAGATGGAAATAGTGTTGTATCTCCATTGCATCCTGCCAAAATAGTATTAATAGATGTTCTAGCTGCGACTGCTCCTAATGTCGTATCACCTGATATATCAACTGCTAAATCGCCACCAATAGTAAGCTCGAGATTGCTTGAGGGAACTGAGTTCCAAAAGTCAGAAATAGCCTCAGAGGTTAATGCTTTAAGTTCAGCATTGCTGATACCAGCAGCGGCACAAGAGTTTGTGGCAAATAAAATGGTGATTTTATTACTAGCATATTTATAAATACATCCAGGCCCTAGGCAAGTAAAAGCAAAGGTTGAGTATGAAATGAAAAGTAAAAAAAAGAGTTTCATTTTATTGTCCTAATTGAAAAAAAAGTTCATCCCTAATACATAGCTAAAATTTCTTCTTTCACTTGATAGAAACCTATTGATAAAAAGATCTAGTCTCAAGGAGTATGTAGCCGAGGCGATTAATTCACTCCCAAGCAATATAGCGCTAGTGTAAGTGGTTTGAGCTTTCTCTGGTGTATAGGATGTACCATTATAGTTTTTCTGTGAGCCATCACCTGTAATCCTATCAACGAAAGTGGCGAATCCAAATCTCCAAAGAAGAGATTCACTTGATTTAAAAGCCAGTGGATACATAAACATAAATGTATATTTTTTTACATCATCTTTTTGATCAAACAAATGTAGAGTTAGACCAAATTCGGGAACAAAAAAATAACCATCAAGTAAGGGAGCTGGCATTGGAAATGATATTGAAGTAAATGGATTGATTTCAAATTTTTTAGTACCACCGGAACTATCATCTTGATAACTCATAAAACCAGGAACATAAGTTCCAAAATTCCAGTTATAACAATGACCTGATTTGATACTTATAAGAAGTATAGTTAAAAATAAAATCCGTTTCATTTTTTTGTATCCGTTTTTTACAGTAAATATTTTGTTAGGGCGTTAGTCAATTTTTTTTAAAAAGACTATTCTGGTCAGATAACCTAAATAATATCTTGGAAAAGTTCAATGATTTCAATATCGCTTAATTTGTATAATTGAATAAGCTCTTCATACGGTTCTTCTAAATCAAGGGCTTCTCCAAAGGCAATTTCAGTGGCCATACCTTTTTCTTTGAGTTTTTTAATTTTAAGACGTAATTTTTCACCAAAGATCTTTAATAGCCTAGCTTCCATTAAAAAATGTTTATTAGCATTTTGTTCATAAACAGGTTTGTTTTGGCAGAAAAGTTCAACTGAAAGGTCATTGAATTTAAATTTTATAATTGAAGATTCGATATTCTGATAAGTTTCTCTTTTTTGAGAATATTCTTCTGTGCTCTGAAAAAAAGTAGCGACATCATCTTCAAATGTTTTTAAATCAGAGGATTGGAAAAGAATATCTAAGTCAGAGTCAGGTGTTTGTACTCCAAGTGGAATTGAGCCTGAAAGACAAGGAGAGTAGTGAGTGAGTTTTTTTAAAATCTGACTTTCATTTAAAAAGTTCATGACTTGTTCATTTTTTTCAATAGCAATAACTTCTTCAAGGGATTTAAAGTGAAATTTAACTGCGCAGTCCTTGAATTTTATCTCAAACTCGGGGTTGAGGCCTTTAGATAAGGCCTTGGTTTCAAAAGAGACTTTAGGGTAGCGCAGACGAAATGATTCATAACTCTCACTAATAATCATTTCAATATGCTCAAATCCTTCGTTGTGAGGGCTATTTTTTTTCGGTGCAGGCAGCTCTATTAAATCAATGATGGACTCATTATATTCAATAGGTTCGTGGAGTTTAAAAGTGGCGATATTGCGTCCGCCGATAGGGGATTCAATTAGACATACGCCATATTCAGAAAACTCATCTTTAAGTTTGTTATATCGCTCGATTGTTTCGACCCTGTAGCAAAGGTGATCAATCTCAAATTGAGATATTTTAATACCAATGCTTTGTAGTTTTTTTTCAATTTTCTCTAAAAAAGTTGTGGCATTTTCAAGTGGGGATATTTGTTTTGATTTCATTCATCTTTAATATATTTATCTGAGTGCAATTGCAAGGGAGTTAATTTTTAATTCCACCTAGTTAGGTATTCATTAAAATATCCCACATTTTATATATACAGGGTCTGATAACAGCAAATAAGAAGGTAGTTTATTACGACTAATTTGATGCTGCGATGTTGTGAGTTATCATACGAGATTGTTCTCTTGAATTTTGACTGTAAATATTATGGATGTATTCATTGGACGTTTTGTGGGGCTTGTTTTTTTAATGGATCAGAGACCTTTTGGTCCAATTCTTTTTAGATGCGCTTATATTTTTTGTAAAAATATTGGTGTGTTAAATTTTGAAAAAGTAGTTTAATAACTTAATTCGGAAAAAATAGCTCGGTGGTCAGAGGCAAAATTAAATTTTTTACCGTAACGAAAAAGATCAATTGACCATTTTAAGGAATTCCAAGGTGAGTTTTTAGAAATAAGAATATGATCAATGCGACAATCTGGGAAATAAAAGGAAGTTTTTCTGCATGCATCAGAATTTTTATAAGGATGGTTCGAATTGATAACTATTTCTTGAGCGATGTTAAATGTGTCAAAGAAGTTCTGTATTAGGTTTATGTATCCATCTGATCTGATATTTAAGTTTGTATCTGCTGCAAAGATAATAGGGGTCTTTAAATTTTCAAAGATTTTATTCAATAAAGCGGAACTTGTTTTTTTATTCACACCATGATTATCAAAATGAGATCCAGCAAAAATGAAATCTTGATTTGTTTCTAGATCTCTGAGATAAGCCCAAACTAATTGTCTGGCAATGCCAAACTTCCAACCAAAGGTAAATTTTCCATTGTTTGGCCCAAGCCAATAGGAATGCTGAGAAAGTATAGTAAAACGATTTTTTTTCACTAATAACGATGTATCAGTGAAATGAAAAATAAATGATTTGGTTGATAATATCTCATACTTATTTCCAAGAAGAGCATTTAATTTTTTGATTTGTCTTTTATTTCTAAACTCTTGAAGGCTTATAAGATCAGGTTGATAGCGTGAAATAGTATTCGCTATCTCATGTAGTCTAACTTTGAATTTGGAATAGTCCTTTTTATTTTTGCAAATATCGCACATAGTGTTAAAAGACATTACTCGAATAGTACTAGCAAATGCTGTACTGAGAAAAAGGAAAAAAGAGAGAATTCGAATCATTAATTCCATTATAGATGAATGAGCCGTATATATTTGTTAAGAAATAGTTAAGAAGTCAACGATTGTATCTTTTCGTAACTTCTCCTTAATAATTTTCAGTAATAATAATTCAAGCTCAAACTTGTTTCATAATACAGACGAGCAAGTTTTTTTTCAGTTGGTTGGATATATTGAGAATTAAGCTGTACTTCCCAGTTTCTTGAAAATCGGCTATGCTATATTTTCGGAGTATAGAAATAAAGGGTATGGCCATCTCATCCTTGAAGAATCATTGAAAGTATTAAAAAAGTGCTCAAATATATCGAAAGCTTTAATCACTTGTGATGATACCAATCTTCCATCGTTAAAGATTATTGAAAATAATAATGGTGGAATTTTTGATTGCCTCTATCGCGGAGAATTGACCACTGTCCCTAAGAAAAGATATTGGATTGAATTATAGTGCTCCACAACTACCTGTTGTAGTGATTTTTAATGGGGTGGCTGACGAGCTGCCCTTAAGTCTTTAATATCTTTAAGCCAAACTCACAAAATACTACATTGCATAGTACCTGTTCGAACAGAATTGATTATTGTATAAGAATATTATGGACCCAATTTCTGATAATTTAAATACTTCAGCTATCTTAGAAAAACTTAGTCTTTCATTTGAAGAGCGTATTGAGTCTCATGAAAATGCAAGAAAACTAGTGGAAGAATTATCTCATGCAGGAGAAAGCTTGCGTGCAAGATCTCAAGAAGCTTCTTAATACTCTTTTAGAAAATGACGTGGACTTTGTCCTAATTGGTGGTTTTGCTGCTGTTGTTCATGGTTCAACACTTGTTACTCAAGACTTAGATATTTGCTGTTCTTTATCAATAGAGAATGTTGAGAGATTAAGAGATGTACTAAAACCTTATAATCCAGTCCACAGAATGAACCCACAAAACAAACTCTCTTTTATTGAACACCCTAAGAGTTTAGATGGACTTAAGAATATCTATCTTGAAACAGATCTCGGAATATTGGATGTTTTATCTGAGACTCAGCCTGCGGGAGATTTTCAAACAATTAAAAAGAATTCAATTGAAATTCTTTTATATAATCATAAATGTAGAGTGATTTCTATTGATGATCTTATCAAGGTAAAGTCTGCTATGAAGCGCCCCAAGGATTTACAAGCGGTGGAAGAATTGAAGAAAGTTAAAGAGCTTCAATATAGGTAATGGTTCTCTAGGTTAATTGAAAATATTAATGAAGCAATTCCTTAATTTTCTTTGCAAATAAAGTAGAGATTTTTTTATGTTCTTCTGGTTCTAGGTGAGCACCGTCAATATTGCTACTTTGAATGATATCTACAAGTGAAATATAGGAAACGTTTTCAGTGTGAGCAAGTTGTCTTGTTAGTTGAGTAAGTTCTAATGCTTTACCCTCAAGATCCTTATATTTGAACTCTTGGTAAATATATATATATTTAGGAATTGGAGGAGATACTAAAATAAGCTGTGCGCTGGTTTTTGCTTTGATCAACTCAATAATTTTTTTTAAGTTAATTACAATTTGAGGAGGGGATTGGTTAAATTCGATTTTTAAATCATTCGTTCCTAGCATTAAAATGACAAAATTTAAGTCTTTACTATTTTCAAGAATTTCTTTAAGAGCAACTAATCCATTTTTACCAGTTCTATCTTTGTAATCTAAGTTTGTAGTTCTGCCATTCAAGCCTTCTTCAATGACCTGAAAGTCTTTTCCTAGATCTTTTTGAAGAAGAGCTGTCCAGCGAGTATTTTCATCGTAGCGATTATCAACATCTACTTTATCTGGGATGTATCCCCAAGTATTAGAATCGCCGAAGCATAGTATTTTCTTACTTACCATAAAAATTAAATAAAATGGGGTGGCTTTGAAGTCAAGTATTGAACTTTTTTGAGAGAATCCAAGGTATTACTTCAACCTGATATTAAGCACTTACGGGTTCAAACTGGCAATTAGTGTATATACATCAGTTGTGATATAATTTCTATTATGGAGAAACTACTTAAGAGCATCTTTAAAAAACTTGATACCAAAATTTCCCAGCGAAATATAGAATCTGCAGAGGAAGGATTTCACTTTAGAGCAGATACTGAGATAAAGCTTCTTGGCCAGATGAGCTTACTTGTTAATAAAGAAGTTTCAGCTCTAATTGAACTGAACGCAACATATGATGTGGATACTTATATTAAGGCCGAGTATTGGGTTGAAAAAAAATTTGAAGAACTCTTACAAGAAAAGAATTTTTTCTTGGATAAAGACAGTAAATTGATTTGGATGCCAAAAGAGACAAAATACCTTCCTTTTTTTAAAGGAAAGCATCTAGAGGTTTTTATCGCAGATCCTCTTTATTGCTTAGCAAGCAAGGCCGTAAAAGCAAAAGAGAAAAATAAGCAGCTTATTATTCAGGCCTTGTTTGAATACGGAGAAGAATTAGAAGCTCTTATTAAAAAATATGATGGAGACTTGGATTATTTTTATGAATAAAGAAGTATTAAGGCGCAAAGTTGAAAAAATAAAGAAAATGAAAGCAGATAAGCGCTATCAGCAAGTGATGGGCTTTTTAATTCATAAAGGATTGCTGTTAGGTAATAGAGAGTATGAGTATAAAGATAGAATAAATATAAAGGATGCACTTTGGGCGGCTCGAATAGAGCCTCGGATTCTTGAAGTTCTTCCTGCCGCACTTTTACATTTTCCTGGGAGCGTAGATGATGAAAGGATTATTCCTCATAAGATGAAGAGGATCATGGATGACATTATGAAAGGCAAAGAAACCGGCGAGGACTATGAAAGTGTTAAATACCATACAATGAAGAGATGGGCGGATTTACAATTGAAAGATAAGAGAACGAAGCCCATAAGTGAGAAGAAGAAACAAGCAAACTTCCGGCTCTCTCCTCTTGCTATGAAAAACCTGACCGAGTTTGCAGATAGGAAAAATCTTTCAAAAACTCAAGCTCTGGAAGAGCTTGTGATGAAATGGGGTGGGTGACTAAATCACTCCAAATTATTGAAATTATTAAATAAAACTCCAATCCGACTACAAATGACTACATTGAGAAAGAAAAGTTTATTGTAATACATGTATATACATGTTAAGATTAATTGAATACTGCCTATTCCCTGGAGGTGACTTTATGGGCGCAATCAAACTTAAAAAACATGGAAATTCATATGGCTTTACCATTCCCTCCAATGCTCTGAATGAAGCTCTTTTTGAAATAGACGACGAGTATGAAATGATGATTAGCAAGAACTCAATCACTTTTGTTAAAAGAAGAATCCATCAAAAAGATTGGGAGTTTAGCAACTCTAAATTAAATAATGAGGATAAAGATTGGATTGAAGCTGACTTCGGTGAAGGCGATGAATAGAGGAGACGTCTATAGAGTTTCTTTAGACCCCACTAAAGGGAGTGAGCAAAAAGGAACAAGATTCTGTTCAGTTGTAAGTCCAGAATCAATGAACTTAAATTTAAATACTGTCATAATTGTACCTCTCACAACTAAGAAAAAAGAGTGGCCTACTAGAGTAGACACTGACTTTAAGGAAATCAAAGGCCAAGCCTTATGTGAGCAGATTAGAACGATAGATAAAAAAAGACTTAAAGATTTTCGTGGTAGATTAAATCAGAATGAAATAGATGAAATTAGATTAGTTCTTAAACAGATGCTCTATGAGTAAAATGGGGTGGCTACTTAGATGACTTCGGAATGGATTGCATGGCGTTCGCAATCTGATTTTAGTTACTTATGTAAAACCAATTGAGCGGAAATAGACAATTTTGGAATAAATAATTATTTTCAATAAAAAATAAGCTAAAATTTTATTTAATTACTAAATTTGGAGAAAAGTAATATTTTCTCTGTTTGTTAAGAGGTTTAAATGGCAATAATCGCAACCGAAACTATAGAAGCTACGAAAGAAGAAGTATGGAAAGTGGTAACGGATATAGAAAAAGCAAAAGAACGATTAGAATGTGTTATAGATACAAAAGTAATAGAGCGTCCTGAAAAGGGAATCGTTGGCTTAAAATGGGAAGAAACAAGGAAAATGTTTGGAAAAGAATCAACTGAGGCTATGTGGATTACAGAGGCCAGTGAAAATGAATTTTATAAAACTCGTGCTGAAAATTGTGGGTGTATTTATATTTCAACAGTTTCTCTTTCCACGCTAAAGAATGGTGTTGAGTTGTCGATGTCTTTTGAGTGTCAGCCACAAACTTTCTTAGCAAAACTCATGTCTCCGATGATGTTATTAATGTCAGGCCCGATTAGAAAAGCTTTTAAGAAAGACCTATCCGATATTAAAGCCTCTTTTGAAAAATAGTTTTAAGAGGCTTAACTGAGTGTTTTGGCTCAAAGTTTAGTTAATTTCTCAAATGTTTCCGCTTTGGAACTTGATTTGTTTCATGATTTTGGGAAGTGATATAATGAAGAAAAAAATGGGGTGGGCGATGGAAGCACTGTAAACTATTAAAATCATTGCCTGAAGCTTCAAAGTGACTACAAGTCACTACAAAATATAGCTAAAAATTGAAAAGTCTTTAATCACTCGAGGTTCTTTAAACTTGATATCGTAATTTCAATAAATTAGGCATTTTTAATGCACATGAAATAAGGTTTTCTTGTTCGCGCTCTTGATTCGTGCACATTAAAATGCTAGTATATGTGCATATTGGTAAGACGTGCACAAGCTATTTTGTTAGGAAAATATATGAGTGATGACTATTTAAAACCACTAGATGAATTAAAAGAGGTTGAAACAAAGGCTATTTTAAAGGCAAGTGCCTTGGCCCATAGGGCCTTGGGGGAGCTAAAGGGTTTGGCCATGACAATGCCAAATCAGAATATTTTAATTTCGACTCTTTCTCTGCAAGAAGCAAAGGAAAGTTCTGAAATCGAAAATATTATTACAACTCAAGATGATCTATATCAAAGTAATTACTCTTTAGGGTACTTTCGTGGAACAGCTGCAAAAGAGGTTCATAATTATGCAGCGGCGCTGGATAGGGGATTTCATATTGTTAAAGAAACTGGCTTGTTAACAAATAACTCAGTAATAGAAATTCAAAGTATCATTGAGGAAAATAGTGCTGGATTTAGAACACAGGCCGGAACCTCGCTGATTAATCAAAAGACAAATGAGATTGTGTTTACTCCTCCACAAAGTGCGGTGGAGATAATCAATTTAATGAATGACTTGGAAAAGTTCATTAATAATGACCGTTCTGAATTAGATGATCTAATAAAGATGTCGCTTATTCATCATCGATTTGAAACTATTCATCCGTTTTATGATGGTAATGGTAGGACAGGCAGGATTTTAAATGTTTTATTTCTTACAAAGCAAGGTCTATTAGATACACCGATACTTTATCTTTCAAGGTTTATTAACCGAAGTAAGTCTGACTATTATAGGTTGCTTCAAAAAGTAAGAGATACTGGTGAGTGGGAGCCTTGGATTCTTTACATACTAAAGGCAGTGGAGCAAACAGCAGAGGATACATCAATTAGCATTAAGCAGATTGTCAAACTAATGGGAGAGTTTAAAGTGATTCTAAAAGAGGAGTCCCCCAAAATATATAGCCATGAATTAATAAATAATTTGTTTAAATACCCCTACACAAAAATTGAATATATCGTGAATGATTTAGGCGTACATCGAAATAGTGCCAGAAAGTATTTAGATGAGCTTTGTTCTATTGGTTTATTAGAAAAACATAAGAGAGGGAAAGAGAATTACTACCTTAACCTGAGGTTACTTAAAATTTTATCAGGCTGAAAATGTATTGATAGTAAAAAATGGGGTGGCTTTGAGGACGAGTATAGATTGCATTTGAGGGGAATTTCAGCCTCATTTTAGTAAGTCATTACAGTCTTTTTTTGGTATTTCTGGAAAAATAACCCTAAATCCGGGTTCTAGTATCTGTCCTAGGGGATTTTTTGAGATTTCAGAGGTAGCAATGGCCAATCTTTTGCTCTTTAGTCTAATCAACTCTTTAGTGACTCCATTTCTCGCCATGAGTTTCCTACTTTTTCTTTTTAACTCTTTCTGGATACTGAGCTTTATCTCTTCAATACTCATGCGATAGTAAGTCAAAAATTCCTCAGCAGCATTCTTTTGCAACAGATTGTTATTTGACTTTGCTGCTTCTTCTATATTTTTAAGGAATTCTTCTCTCCAACTCTTGGTTTGCTTAAGAGGTATAAGGGTTAGAAGGCTTCGCCTTTTATCTGAAAAAATGGGTTTTTTCCAGTCAACGGCTAAAACAGAAAACACAAAGTTCTCATCTAAAAAATTAGACTTTAATAATGTTTCAATAGCCTGAATATCACTGAATGATTTAACAGGAGCAAGCCAAGCATGATCAGAATCAATTTGTCCCGACTCAGGAAAAAACTGACCTGATTTTATAAGTGATTCGATATAACTTTCTTTGGAAATATGAGTAGTAAGTGAACCAAGCCTTGGGTCTAGCCAATAAGTGGAAGGAATTTCAACAAAGTTAGCTGGTGAGGACAAAGGAATCTTATCAGACTCAAAGTTGATTTCAACAGTAGCAAAAAGTGGTCTAAGCAGCTCTTGAAGAGTAAGCTTTTCAGATTTGAATTTTTGCATAGGAGCACTGGCTTCAAGTTTGCGAATACTTTTTTTTACATTTGAAGATAGTTCGTTTGCATCAACAAGTTGGCTTAGAATCTTGCTTACATTTTCGTCAGGCTTTAATCCTTCTAGTGGGATGATACGCTCTTGTGTCCACCAAGCATTATGAGGGCCTTCTAATTCTTTCATAATAGGAGAGCCAGAAGTATGGCATCCGGAGCACCTGAGCTTTTTTCCAAACACTGGTTTAGATGGATCTTTTTGTAAATGTAGGTTCTTTACATCATCGAGAATATCGAAACTGTCACCTCTGTAAAACCAATGAGCTTCAGAGCTGTCTCCAATTAGTTCGTAAAAATTATAAACCTGTTTTTTTGGATCCCAGACTTCGAGTTCTATCATTAGTCCTCGTGGTTCTTGAAGGAGAAAGAGATCTCCTGTTTTATTCAGTCCGGTGAAGTGGCCAAAGTAGAAATCTTCACTATTAATTTCAATTCCGTTGATATTTCCCTTTACCATTTCAAAAATTGATAAGCTCCCACTGTTTGAATTATGAAAGCCACGATTTGAAACCATTGTAGGTATTATTTCGGTGTTTAAATCTTTTAGAATGGCCTTGAATTCGAGGACATTTTTTGGACATTCTTCAAGACTATTTAGAACGATAAATAGGGGATCATGAAGACCTAGTTTATGGCTTTTAAAAATATCTTTAATATTGCATTTAGCTTCAGCCTGATTAGTTATTGTTAAAAGTGAGCAAGTGGCTAGCAAAGCTAAAAGGTAGTATCTTATCTTCATAATTAACGTTTTTAGCCAACTTAAAGCAAAAATAAAAGAAAAATCCGTTTTGAGATTTTGTTAAGTAGAAAAGTAGTCAGAAGAAGGCGGTGAAGTATGATCATAAAGAGTATCTACAAAAGAAGTTAATTAGTAGAGTGTGTAAAGAAATCAGGTTATTAAGGGGAAATAAGCTTCAAATTATATGGATAAATGAAGAATGTTGCTTTGGAGGACAAAAGTTAGGTTTAGGGAAAAAATGGGGTGGGTGTGTGGACGAATTTAGAGCTTTTTTGAGGGTCAGATGAAAAGTCTGATGAGTGTTCATATAATGTACTAGAGTTATAATTTTTCTAAACCGTGAGAAAGTTCTCATCGTAAATACAATAACTTAAAGTGGTTTTTATTGCTTTATCTTGGCTTAGATTTTGCTTTATATAGCTGTAAAAAGGAATTGTTATGAGAGTATTTTGGCTGTTATTTATATCTAGCTTGGCGTTCTCTAAGGAGAAGCCCACGAAGCTTAATAT
Source organism: uncultured Bacteriovoracaceae bacterium (assembly GCA_964353025.1). GTDB lineage: Bacteria > Bdellovibrionota > Bacteriovoracia > Bacteriovoracales > Bacteriovoracaceae > CALFYV01. The sequence goes on along the minus strand of CAYGUN010000018.1, from coordinate 4,742 downwards.
CTGCTCAATTACAATTAACTCCAACAATGAAATTAGGACTGTTGAGAAGAAGACTTCAAAGAGGTTCTTTAACTATACTGAACTGACAGCTCTACAACCAAAAGATTCCAAAGATAAAGAAGCTTGGTTTGATGAAGCTTGTAAAAAGAATGTTCGTTGCGATGTTCTTCTCGTTTCTGGACATCACACAACATATGGAAGAGAGTTTTATGGTGATAATAAAGAAAACTTGAAACTGTCTTTGCAAAAGCTAATGTCACATTCTTGCTCTAAGACTTGTGAGGGAGTTCTCTCTGATCCTATTGAAGTATTCTTGTTTGGTTGTAATTCTCTTAATAATTACTGTGAAGGGGCCATGACAGAAAGGCAAAGACAAGAAGCTTATTTAAGGTTAACTAAACAAAGAGGGATGAGTCATGATGAAGCTGAAGCGCTACTTGAAAGTTTTGCTCATGCTCAGGTGAGAACAGTTAAGGATGAAATGAGAGATATTTTTCGAGGAGTACAAAGTTTATTTGGTTACTCTGGGGTTGCTCCGTTGGGTAGCCAGGTTCAAAGCTACGTTGGCGATGCTATTGATGAGCTTAATGGTATGTACAAAGAAGGATACAATGAGCATTTGATTAAAAAGCTTATGAACCCAGCAATGGGAAATAACGAAATAGCTTTTTTTGATACTGTTTGGGATAAACATCTTAAAAAGAGGTATGCAGAAGATAATGGGCATTCTAATTTTTCTCAAACATCGTGTTATAACTCTGTTATTGGAGAATATGATGAAATAAAAGAAAAAATTAGAAATAATAACTGTATAATTGCGAATACAAAAACGAGCTTAGATGATAAGTTAAATCTTATTCAAAAACTGGTTAACGATGGTGAAGTCCTTTACTACCTTCCTACAATCACTCAACTACTAGTTAATTTAAAAGAGAAGAAATTTAATGAACAGACTCGTGTGTTATATAATAATATTATTAAGAATGAAGTGTTTAAGAAGTCTCTTGCTGATGGCCAATCTCTTCTAAGAGCAGGAAAAACATTATTTGATATTATTACGCTGAGACAAAAAGTGGGAGATGTTTCTTATAAAGAAGCAGTAAAGCTTAAACAGCAAGCTCTTCTTACTATTCTCGATGTTCCTGAGATACCTCAAGCTGATGCTGATTTTATATGCTCATCTGTGGGGCAATCTGTTCCTTTTGATTTGAAAGATTCAGATGATATTTCTTTCTGGAAGAAACATACCAAGTATGCCAATGGAATTAAGGCCCTTTCTTGCTTAAAGGTCTACCATGAAGAACTTGTAGATGAAGTTCTAGAGAACATAAAGAAAAGAAAGCTTAGAAAACTTAAAGAAGAAGGGGTTAAGTATCTAAAGCACTTTTATAAGAATGATGAACGTGTGAGAAAATTATTTTTTGGAGTTTATACAGGAAATGGTGATACTCAAGAAAGATATAGGGCCGCTGACATATATGAAAATTTACTATCTTTTATTCAGTCCAATAACCCTGAACATTATAATGAAGTACTAAGTAAGACGAAAGACCTACTCTACAACGGAAGCTATCATGATAGATATGTTGTACTACCTGTAATTCTTGCAAATATTGAGCACTTTAAACCTATATTGAACGATATGCCTGATGCTCTTTTTAATACAAAGGATACTTATAACTTAGGGAGGTTAGTTGAACTTCTTCCATTACTTGAGAACTTTGGAGGTGCTTCTGACGCTGGAATGGTTCAGCTATTAAGTTCTGCAATAAAGAAGGACACTGGCGAGGACGATATGCTAGTATTTCCAACAAGGCTTGGGCGAGACTCGAAGCTTAGAAAGAGTATTTTGAAACACTCTTGGGGTACAACGCAGGATGAGTTAATAATAAAATTTTTCAACTTAGAAGAAATTAAAAAATTACCTAAAGAGCAACAAGAATTAAGTCCTTCCAGCACCAATCTTAGAAAGTTTAACAATAAAGAATATGAAGAAAATTTGAGACATGGATTAATAGAGATAGCTAAATCACATCCAGAATATAATACTTTTGAAATAGAGATTCCCTTATACTCTAACCTCGATAGGGCCGAAATGTTTTTAGATGTTGCTAGCCTGATAGAACCAGATGAGAGGAGGAAACTATCTCGAAAGTTATATTACCCAATGGCATATCCAACAGACAGTAAATCAAGGGATATGAGTTACCAGAAGATCATTGATTATACAATGAACATGGATAATGTAGAGCATGAGGATATTACTGAAATAGGGACATTCATTGATACTAATAATAATGGTTATCTTGAAGGACAGAGGTATAACTTTCCTGAAGAATATATTAACAAAGTAACATCAATGGATGATTTAGTAGACATTTTCACAAATGCTAGATTTGGGAAACTAGAGCAAAAAAGAATAATGCTTAATAAGCTAATTAAAGTAGATAAAAATAATGATGTTCATAGCTTTAAGTTAGAATATATAAAAGGAGTTATTTTCTCAAAACAAAATCACTATAACTTTACGGAACAAGAAAAAAAGTCATTGTTATTAGGAATGTCTAAGTCGGAGCTTCTAGGAAGATTATTTTATGATTATGTTGATTCAGATTTAGGGGATGATGGTCTTGGGGTCTACAACCATGATGAGATGTACTGGTCTTTAAAAGAGAATCTTACTATGAATGAAAGAATTCAAGTTTTAAAAAATATTTTGAATAACCCTTCAATTCCCAAGGATAATGGGGAAGTATCTAGGAGAATTGAAAAATTTGTACAAGATTACGAAGCGCAGAGAAATAAGTGATTTTTTATAATAGCTTATACGTTGTTCCTCGACCTTGACCTTGCTTTTTGGTTATACCTTTCTCTATGAGTATTGAATTTGATTGGAAAAAACCTTTTGGACTGTTCGAGAAATACACTGAAATGAAAAATGGGGTGTTCGTCGTGAGCGCCGCAACTGATTAATATTATTATAAAAACCAGTTGCTAGGCAGTAGTTATTCACAAATGTATCTTATGCTACTTCTTTCTCAACTTCGCTTAGTGAACCAGCAAAAACACAGCCGCAGTGCTTACATTTTTTTGCATTAACATTCACAGGTTCAGCACAGTCAGGGCAATCTTTAGAATTTTCAAGTTTATCTTCTTTTAATTCTTTAGATAAGAAATACGTAATCATAAAAGCAAAGAAGCATATCGCTGCCATCACCCCTGAGAAGGCTCCTGTAAACATTGCAGCCATACCTCCACCAATTGCAGCTCCAGCATTATGGGCGGCGCTTGTTGAGCCAGCAGTTGTTTCAACGATGGCTTTTGATGACATTACTATTCCTGCAAATATCATCATGATCCACTCAAGACCACCAATCAAAAAACCTCTATTGAGTACTTTAAGATTACTCTGGGTGTTCTTCACACAAAAGTAATGAGTTAATACCCAGCCACCAAAAAATGCTACAAAGGCTATGCTTGGCACGCTTTGACCTTTCTGGGTGAAAGTCATTGCTGTTGCCATATAGAGCATGAAAGCTGATAGAAAGCTTACAACGGTTGCAGTTAAATGTTTCATTGATTCTCCCTTGAAATGTATTTGTTTCAAGTACTTATCGTCAATAAAACAAAAAACATAAGTTAATTAAAGTTAAGGATGTGAGCTGATTTATTAGACGGGAGTCCATATCCTAGCATTTCAGTCGAACCTTTAACATCAACCCCAGCAAGCCTTAGATACTCATTAGTAGTGTCAGTTCTTGCATGACCTACTAATGACATAACCTTCGGAAGAGATACTCCTTGAGTTAACAAATTAGTGATCATGGTTGCCCTTAGATCGTGAAATTTTATTTGAGTAATTCCAATTAAGGCACAGAACTTCTTAAGTATTTTAGCTTGTTCACCATGTTGCCATTCTGAAGACCTTGGGAGCACTAAGTCCGTAAACGTGCCATCACTCCCTTTTAGACTTCTTAAATGTTCTGTGAAAGGACCAATGTTCTTAAGTTCTAGTAGTAATGTTTTTAACTCTCCAGAAATAGGGAAAACTCTATTCTTATTGGATTTAGTTGAATGCAAGCCATCTTTATTCGTCCACTGAGAGTTTATAGAAATTATACCAGACACTTCATCAATATCTTTCCAGCGAAGTGAGTACATTTCTCCATTTCTCATTCCAGTTAGAAGAGCAAAGGCCCAATGGTAGTAATAGGGGTGACTAATTCGCTTAGCTTCCGTTAGTAGCAAATCCACTTCCTTCGTATTTAAAACAAGCTTTTGAGGTGGGGGAACAGTGACCTTTATTCCATTAACTGGATTTCTAGATATAAGCCCCTCTTCCAAAGCAGCTTCAAAAATACGACGTAAGGTCTTTCTCATTTTGTACTTAGTATGAGGGGTAGCGCCTTTTTTTGTGAGTTCATCAAAAATAAAATCATGAATGTCCGATTTACTAAAGTCGGAGAGTTGTTTATCCAAAAAATTATTAGTTAACCACTTTTTTAAACTTGTATCGTACAATTGAACAGTACTTGTTTTAAAAGAGAGTCTAATGTTTTTAATAAACCGTTGGTGCCATTCTCTGAAAGTAATTGCAGAATAATCATTATTTAGCTTTGATTTAAGTTCAATAAGATATTCAACTTCTAATCTTCGAGCAACTTTTTCAGAAGTTATTCTGAAGCCATTTTTGTCAGTTCTGATTTTAGGTTGATGTCTCTTTCCAGATGGATCTGTGTAGC
>CAYGUN010000017.1:7558-18379 GCA_964353025.1 uncultured Bacteriovoracaceae bacterium | reverse complement strand
CTCCTTTTGGTCCATTCTAGCATATGCTGTGGACCTAATTACGCCGGGCAGGTCAATAAAGTATTTCCTAAGTTTATTGCTAAAGAGCATGTGAGTGAGGATGTTTTTAATAAAGTAAAAGAAATCTCTATCCAAATAGCGACTGACTTTATTGAGAAAGGGATGCAAAACGAAGACGTTTTTAGGCCAATACCTATTATTGGTGATTTTATCAAAATACCTGATTACAATTGTGCTGCAACAAGCCCGCATAGACGAGATAGCCTTCATATTTATCCTAAGGAATTAGATAATGGAGTGGTGTTTGATGAAATTATCTTTCCTAAAAGATGTGAGGGATTTAATACTTTTGTGCATGGGGGATATAGCACAATGGCATTAGACGAAATCATGATATTTGCTGTTCTTCATAAATATAACCTCATGCCATTAACTCAAAAATTAGAAGATATCTCCTTTATGAAGCCCGTATATATCAGCAGGAAGTACCGGCTTGAGGCGGTTGTCAAAAGCGGTGAAGGAAACACTTTCTATGTTGAAGGCAAAATTGTTGATGGTGAATCAGGGACAACCTGTGTCACAGCGAAAGGTAAGTTCTTTGTACCAACACTAAAGCTCGCCAAGGGCCTATTCGGAACAATGGCAGAGAACAGAGTATTAAAAGAAAGATTTATTTCTTAAGGATTTATGAAAGTATCAAATTTAAATAAACCATGGGTAAAGTATGTTGAGTTGGGGCAGCTAGATGCTGCTTATGACTGCTTTTATGCCGGAGATACTTTTTATCGCTGCACAAGAAAACTTCCCCTTAGATTTATCATATCTAAAATAGGATATTCGATTATAAGAAGAAGGCTAAAATCAAGTTCTATTTCATTTGATGATACAGAAGTTGATTTAAGCCGGGAATTTGTTCTTTTTTGGAAAGAACCAAATCTAGTAGGACGCTATCTCTTTACTGCTATTTTTAAGTCAGTTTATTTCAATAAAATAATCCCTATTAGGGCCTTGGCATGGTTCGCTCATTGGCTTTGTTTTCAAGGTGAAATATTCAAAGCGGCCAAGATTTTTAGATTTATTCACTCTCAAGTCATACAAAGAAATGAAGGGAAGAGACTGCATGGAGAGGTTCTCTCCTTATTGGCCTGTTATACTTTTAGCCGAGGCAATTTTGGCTGGGGAAAAGATTACTATGAGAAGGCCCACTTAACCCTTTCTGCTAATAATGACCCCTTTTTTGTTATTTTTAATATAGGGACGTGGTCTCGAGTACCATTCTATTTTGCTGATATTGGTTATATGGATGAGATTTTATCGCTTTACGATGAAGTTAACCCTTTTGAGTCTGATGAAAGGTATGGCCTTCGAGTGCTCATTTATTGCGCATATCTTAAATTTTTGAATGGGGACATTGGAGAAGGAAAAGTTTTTCTACAATCAGCTCGTAGATGTTTCGAAAGAAGTGGCAGTCATTTAGATAGATCTGTTTTTCTTCTTACTGAAACCTTAATTGCTATTCTTCACAATGATCTTCTAGGGACAAGGCAATTGATTTCAGAAGCAAGAGTGGAGCTTAGTAAGTTTGGCAAGTATAAGTACTATGAGCTTCTAATTGATGTTTTTGACTCCTATGTTAATGGAGATGTAAAAAGGTATAATGCACTTATTACGAAAAATAAAGGCTATAAAAATGTAGATGCTATTATTCAATCCTTATCCAAGCATAAAGGGCGAGTTTTGGGACTAAATATTGATGAAGCGGATAATTGGTATAAAGATTTTTTTGAAAACTCCTTACTCTCTTTTAGTGATATTGAGGAAATGACTCCTGAAAACCTTGAAAGTGTTGTTAAGAGTATTGCTCACAGCAAGAAGGTTGACTTTACTATTCAACCAGGCAATGAGTTAGTGCCATATCTCAATATTGAGAAGATATCAGGATATAACTTATATGAGTTTAGTCTTTTTTTTAATAATAAGAATTATATAATTAAAACTAGTTCTCCGTTTCAAAAATGGAGAAACCCTAAGGTGACTGAGGCCATAGAGTCATCTTTAAGAACTCTTCAACAACTTTGTTGGAATACCAAATTGCTAAAAGAGTCCTCAGAGAGAAAGCAAACCATTGAACTGGGAAGACTTGCTCGAACGACTGCGCATGATTTACGCTCCCCCTTAGAGTCTTTAAATATAACAATAAAGAGCTTGGAAATAGAGTCTGAAAAAGAACGTGTCGCAGTGCTAAGTAGCCTTGGGCGGATTGGAGATATCGCTAATAACCTAATTTCAATAACAAAGAATCCTGATAATAAGATTAATAACAAGCTTAATGACTATTTAGTTAATGGCCTTATTGATAGTGTTATTTCTGCAAAAAGAATTGAGTATATTAATCTAAAAAATATTGAAATATCCACTAGCTTTGATGATTCATCTTATAGTGCTTTTACTCGCTTAAATGAAAATGATTTTAAAAGTGTTCTTTCTAATATCATTAATAATTCAGTTGAAGCAATAGGTAGTAAAAAAGGCAATGTCGAAGTAAGGACAAGAGTTGAAAAGGAAGTGCTTTCTATTGAAATTACTGATAATGGAAAGGGAGCAGGAAAAAGTGTTATTGAGAGAGTTTTTGATGAAGACTTTAGTGTAGGCAAAGACAACGGCAGCGGTATTGGTTTATTTAACGCTAAAAGAGTGATTGAGGCCATTGGTGGCAATATTGCAATAGAGTCACAAGAACGCATTGGAACTACTGTCACGATAAAACTTAAGCTAGTTGATATTCCGAGTTGGTTTCCGCAAAAAATAACCCTTTCTGGATATGAGCAGGTCGTTGTATTAGATGATGACCCATCAATTCACCAAGTTTGGAACAGTAAAATTGATAAATTAATTAAAATTATCAACATTCATAGTGCTAGAGACTTTGAAGAGCATATTAATGAACTCAAGAAAAGAAAAACTCTTTTTCTTATTGATTCAGAGCTCTACGGAGAAGAGAAAAATGGGCAACAATTAATTAGAGATTACCATTTAGAGAAGTCCTCCATTCTTGTCACAGGAAAATTCGAAGATGAGGTCATTTTATCTCAAGTAAAAAATATGAAAATTAAACTTCTGCCTAAAACTCTACTTCACCAAATTCCTATTGAGTTCGATAAAAAGAAGAATGTTATTATTGTTGAAGATGATGATATTTTAAGGAATATCTTCACGGAAAAACTCAAGGAAAGATTTGATACTGTAACATTTCGTGAATTTAGCTCACCTGAAATGTTATTGAATAAAAATAACTTATTAAGAGATGACACAATTGTTATTAGCGATTTTAAGTTTATGGATAACCAAATGACGGGACTAGATTTGTTTGAGAAGTTAAAAAAAGAAAATGCTTCCGTTACTCACTGCCTTATAAGTGGATATGAGAGGGAAGATTTAATAGATGAGCGAACAAGTGAATTAATTGATGCTTTTTTACCTAAAGAGCTAAGCCAGATTGAAAATTACTTATATGAGAGACTAAATTAAGGAAGTTATATGAAAAAAAATGAAATTCACCACTATAAAACAAAAGTTCGTTATGACGATCTTGATATGTACTCGGTTGCTTACCATGCCAATTACTTTAAGTTCCTAGATCAAGCAAGAAATCAAGCTTTTGAAGAGCTTGGTTATCCAATTGAAGAGCAATTAAAGGACAAAGTCGGCTTTACAGTGGGGGCCATCAATAAAGCTATTTTCTCTAGACCTCTTTTTATGGCCGAAGAGATATCTGTTTTCAGTGAAGTAATTGAGACATCGTCAAAAGCATGCAAAGTGAGACAAGTGATAGCTCCAGCTGCACAAGAAGCCATTAAAAGCCTTGATGAAATTAAAGATATCATCTTTGATTCTGAGCTAAGATTGGTTTTTGTGAGCTTTAAGGAGGCCGGGGAGCTTCCTCTAGACCTTAAGTCCGTTGGAAAGATCCAGGCCATCGCTTTTAATGAAAAAGCGAAAAGCAGTTTGAATTTTTAATCAAAATCTATTTCTTGTAATTATAAGTATTAGGACGTCCCCATAATCGGTCGTTAAACTTCATAAGTGGTGGAATACCTTTAATGACTTTTCCCGCTGCTTCTTTTCTTATCGTTAAATAAACATCTTGGACCGAGTAAAAGCCCATTAGTAGGATAAATAAGCTCCAAAATCCATTCCACAAGTTCTTGATTGTTGAAAACACAGTCTCCTCCTTTTTCAAACCATAACTTAGCTTGGGTTCAAGTCAAGGTTTGAGCAAAAAAACACTCAAATTAAAACCTACACTTAAGTTTGATTTGAAGCTAGGGTTTGAATCATGAAGTCCCAAAGGGCCATATTGGTATATAGATGGACGTTTTGGGGATGAAGATGAACGCTTGCTTGGTTAAGCTGAACTTTACTCTCGGATAAGAAAGTTGAGTAGATAATGATTATCATGTCGAAGAATAAAGAATTATTTTTATCTCAAAATCTGATGAAACTTTGTGAAAGAAGAGGACTTAGTCCTTCGAGGCTTGCCTCTCATCTTAGTTTAGGAAAGAGCACTATTCATAACTACTGTTATGGAGTTCTACCCAGAGGCCTTGAATCATTAAGAAAAATTGCAGACTTTTTTGATTTGAGCATGCAGGAGCTTATTTTTGAAGATTTAGATAATCCGAGCAGAACAACTGAATGCAATATTGAAGGGACTTACGAGTTCATCATAAAGAAGAAAGGTGAGTAGCTTATGAGAATTTTAATTGTTGAAGAAAATGAGAGTCTTTTAAAGCTTTATCAAGAGTTATTTAAGAAAAGTAGTTATGAATTCACTTGGATAGATAATGGTTTTAGAACATTAAGGACTTTATCTGAATCCTGCAATTACTTTGATGCTGTTGTCTTGGATTATGATATATCGCTGCTCTCAGAGAGTCTTAAATTAATAGGACGCATGGGCCTTCCTCCTTTGATTCTTAATAGCTCGGAACCAAGCAGGATTAAGCTATCTAAATTATATGGGTTAAATTCATTTGTGGCGCTTTTAGATAAGGAAGACGAGAGTTTTATTCACTCTTTAAGATCTCTCATATATGAGCTAGAGACTGAAACGAGGGCCAAGGCAGCTTACCTGCACTAAAAATTGTAAAAATTATCTGTCGATTTCTTTGACAGTGTGTAAGAAAGAAAACATGAGGTTATGAATTAATACGCGGCGCGCATTTGTGTGATATATTCCCTAAGAACTAGAAAACTTAAGAAATAACGTCGATTTGGTCGACGAAAAATATTACTTAAATGAGGAATAGCTCTGGAGTAGATTATGAAGAAATTATTGATTGGTTTGTTAGTGTTTGGAAGTATTTCATCTTTTGCAAAAGTCGAAGTCCTAACAGATCCAATCAACCCTTATACGAAGGAATTTTTTAGCGATGAATCAAACTTAGATGGAGTTTGTATATCTATGGGGTTTGACGGTGGAGTTGTTGCTGATACGGTTTCTCACGGAAGGCCTGACTACAGGAGAGTTACAGAAGTTAATAGTGGTGGAAACATCGTTAGTACAAATGTAACAAACCCGAGAAGTTATTCGAACAGAGTACCTGGCTATATCAATGAAATTGGCTGTGAAGGAGAGGGAATGTTAAAGGAAAATTTTATTGTTTTGGAGTTCCCTCAATATAATGAAGCAAATCTCAATTACTTAGCAAACTCAGATGAAGATGGAGTTTGTATTTCAAAAGGATTTCTAAAGGGAGCAGTCGCTAATTCAATTGTAAGCGATTCTGTTGGATATTCATGGATATCGGATAAAAAAGTGGTAGTTGGACATAGTGGTTCTCCCGTACCATATTCTCAATACAGAGAAATGAAAAAGAGATATTCCGATTTCTCTTTTATTAGAAGCATTGCATGTCGTATCTAAAGCACTAGTTTATAGAGAAAGCCTCGGATAGGAAAGCTGGGGCATAATGAGAAAAACGGATTTTAAAACTGAATTTATAGAAAACTTAAGAAATAACGTCGATTTGGTCGACGAAAAATATTAGGTTGCCGAATAAAAGCTAATTTAATTGAATACTGGCTAAATAGGGTAATAGTCTCATATGAAAATCTCCTTAATTCTCATTCTATTCTGTGCTTCTTATGCCTTTGGATTTGAGTCACCCTTACTTACAGAACAACAAAAAAAGCAAACAGTTGAATTTTTAAACCAGCAAGGAAGAATAAGAGTATTAATAAGTAACTCTCCAGGTATGGGCCATACCAGTATGAACCTTGAAGTTATCAAGAGGTTAAGAGAGCTGGGTTACTCCAAAAAAATGGACGTCGTTTATAGGGGCTATAAAGAACCCTCTTTTTATAAACTCGAGAGAATATTCCCAGGCTTTCAATCTAACCTGCCTACCCAGTATATTAGTAAATACAATATAGACCTTATCCACGTAAATGAATTCGCTGAGAATCCTCTGAAGTACCCCCAAACAAAAATAGCAATGACAGGTGCAACGGATAGGGCCGGTGCTTGGACTGTTAAACTTATAAGAGCAGATATTTTTCTGCGGATGGCCCCCGCTGGTTGGGGAGAAACGAGTATATATACTCTCCGACATGGGAAGTTCCCTACAGTTAACCTTCCTGATATGCCTGTCAGAACCAAGCTCTTTCCTAGCACTGTAAAACCTCTCTCCCTCTTAGAAACAAATAAAAATGAATTTAAATCAATTGAACAGTTTAGAGGCTTAAAAACATTTTATAAGCACAAAGAATTGTTTGATTATATTGCTTCTTACGGACATATTGAATATGGCGGACATCAACAGAGCTTTGAGCAATTCTCAACCCTAGGTATGGCCGCTAAGAAAGCACAAGAAATTTATGGGCTTACTAATAATAAACCTATTGTGATCTCTCTGATTTCCCGTTTAGATGAAGACGAGCTTTCTAAAATCCAAGAGAATCTCGGGAAGAAAATTAATCTTGAAACTTCAAGTTTTAAGTTTGTTGATATCAATGATAAAAACCTCGCGAAAACTTTCAAGGCACTAAAGAGAAATGATGTTCTTTTCCTGAGGATGGGCCTCTTGCCTGCAGAGGTTTTTGACTACCTCTTTACTAATACTGATATCTTGTCCACAACTGCAGGTGCTAATGCTCAGAACTTGCTACTATCTTCAGGAAGAGCTTACCTCAACAGTCAGCGGAGAGAATCTAATCTTTTAGAACTTATAGACTTAGATAACCTTGGGAGAACATCATTTGATAACTCAGCAGAGTTTGCTGCCAGAGCTGGTGAAATATTCATAAATGGTATTGGGATAGAAGGGGCAAACTCAACAAAGACAAAAAGAATCCAAGAGCTAGCTTACTTTATCTCTCAAGCAAAAAATGAAGATTCACAGCTGAACCACTTTTACCAACAACAGTCTTTAGTTTTTAGAAGGAGAGATAAAGTCGAATACTCGCTGTATCAATTAAAAAATCAAATGGAACTCTTCGAGCAAATTAATATTTTAAAAGAGCTCCATCTCTATAGATTATCTGGCTCCACACTTCGAGGTACTCTTAAGAAGAAATATCTTCCAGTAGTAGGCATTAAGGATAAAGAATCAATGAAATTTTACCTGAAAAGCGGATACGAGGGTATTGTAGAGAAAACTGAAAATATTATTTATAAAATTTACGAACAAAACATTAATCAGAGTCCTAATACAATATTGCCTCAACTACTTATCGATACTCATGGAGAACAGCTTATTGAGTTCACAAAGCTAGTTGAAGAATATAGAGGAATCTTAAATGAAAGTGATGTTGTTAAACTTGCTGAAGAATTTCAGGCCCTCTGGGTAAAAATGAACTTAGATTTATCAAAGCTTGCTCCCAGAAACTTTACAAGCTTTGAGTTATTGCCTGCACAAGCAAAGCTTCATCTTTTAGAGACTATTATTCAAATAAACTATCAACTTGGTTCTCGTTATAATGAAGTTTCATCACTCTTAAGATACAAGGGTAAAATTAATAAAATGATCCCATTGAATAAGAAAGTTTGCGATATTTTGTTCTCAAGAAAATAATGGTGCAACCGAGGAGATTTGAATTCCTGACCGTTTGTTTAGAAGGCAGATTCAGTATCTAGCTGGTTATTACCTGATCGGGGCTTCCTTGGGCTCACTCTAAAACTCTAGTTTGCTGTGAAAGTCCTGCCCATGAAAGCTGAGACTTAATATCAAAATGGATTTTTTAGACAAGATTTATAAAAAAACTGGGAAATACTATAAAAAGCCAGCACAAAAAACATTAGTTTGGTGAATAAAAATTTGGAGGAACAGATGAAAAAATTATTAGCAGGATTATTGGTACTGGGAAGTTTTTCTTCTTTTGCTACCGATTTCGTTGAATTAGAAAACCTTGTAAACAAAGATTCGGGAAAAGTTTGTATTTGCAACGAAAATAAGGAAAACGCAAAGTTTGGTGACATCGAAGATGCAAATAATCTTGTTGGAACCGTTGTTTATTCAAAAGTCACACAAATTAACAAGAGCGTTATTATTGCAGATTGCTCTATTAAAAATGATAGAGAAACTGTGCTAAGAAGATGCCAAAAGTTTTCAGTGATCGGAAATCTCTAGATAACTGTGAATGTCCTGGGTAGGAAACCTGGGATCTAATGTGGAAATGGACTTCAAAAACTGAATTTATAGAAAACTTAAGAAATAGTGTCGATTTGGTCGACGAGAAATATTAGTTTGAGGCAATCTCAGGCTTAAGAGTACGTTACTTCTTTGAATCTATAATTTTATTATATCTATCGATAAGCTCACAAAGCTCATCTCTTTTTACCCTTTTATCCGAAGCAAAGTGTATAATTTCTAAAATAAGCAAGTCATTCTTACTTTTAACTTTTAACCTAAGTTCATTGTATAAAAGTTGAGCTTTCTCTCTACTTCGTTTTGCTTTGGTTATTTCAAAAAAATAGTAAGGTAGTATTTCTTCTACATTTTTATGAATAAGTATACTCTTAGCTATTTGGATATTTTGTAAATCATCCTTCAGTTCTACAAAACGACAATCCATGGCGAAGGAGTTCGCAATACTTAGAAACAGTGCGATGTACCCAATACAAAATTTCATTCGCATGAGCCCTCTTTGAGTTCAATTTTATATCGATCCGAGAAAATCGAAGGCATGTAAATAACGGTTTGTGGATAATGCGATAACTTTCCTAGTAAATATCTATCCTGTACAAGCACTCTTTTTAGACAATCTGTTTCAAGCATTTTGCTAAGTCTGGTTGATGTTTCTTGAGGTAAATAGCCTTTGCATGTAATTCCCTGATTAAGTGGTCTATCAATAGATTTTTTGATATACTGAATATCTTTGAGTTTTCCTCTTAAAAAATCCTCTGCAAAATCTTGTTCTTCATCTCTATTTTTAATGATTTTCTTTAAGTTCTCATAAGTAATTTCAACCTGACTGCCTGAAGTCATTTCAGAGAAAACAGATAACTTACAAGAGCCTGATATTATATTGCTTTGTTGTGGGAATAGTCTTACGTAGTTATCACAGAAATTAGATATATCTTCATAGTTTTTAGTTATATAATCTTCACTTTCAAGGCTGTTAAGTCCGATAATCTCATTTTTTAATTTAACAGTCAATTGCTCTAGTTCGGGATACTTTTTTGCAATAATAGAGCAACTATTAAGAAGGTTTTCTAAACTTTTTTTATAACTATTAACTTCTTTTTCATTAATATTTCCAGATTTGGATTTCATTTCTTGAAACTGATGAATTGCCAAATTCTTCTGACGTTTCTGAATTATTGCTAACTCAGATAAGGAAACATCTTTTTTTACCTCAAAATCCAGGAGCTTATTCAGTTCTGATTCATCCAAGGTACAAAGCCATGCATAATCATTTTGGTCATTCTTGGCGCACATATTTAAGCTTGAGCGAAGGCTTTCAGGTACAAAAAAATCTTTATATAAATTTTCTACTTGAGAATAAAAGTTTATGTTAAAGACAGACAAAATTTCTTTTTCTTTTGTTTCTATTTTATTAAGAATTGTATTAATTTTTTCAACACTTAGTGCCGATTTTGTTTGTTCATAACAGTCTCTAATTGATGGGTTTTGATAGTCTATATCGTTATCATTATTGTTGTTATCTAGTAAAATATAGAAATCGTTGTTGTTACCATTAGTGAATCTGTTACCCGCAATATTTTTTATTTTATTAAAACACTGATTATCAATTTTTGAGCTACAGTTTTTATTTTCAAATTCAAGCCGGGTTGAAAAGTGTTCAATGATAGATGTTGGAACCCAGCCCATAATATTTCCAGACTTTGATGACAAGAGAGTCCATGAGGAACTGTCGCAGCCAATTGATACCATTACTTTCTTTATAGGTGTTAGTTTTTTTAAAGTATAAATAACTTGAGGATAAATTTTATTCTTATTTTTTTCATAATCTTCTTGCAGACCAGAGTTACTTCCTATACAAAAATCAACACTTCTGAACAAATATGTATCCTTCGTGAGAGCTAACTCTCGTGAACTCTGTACCCTATCCTGATTGGTATTTTTTTCTTCTATATTATCAACAGGAGTCGCTTCAAGTAAGTCTAGCAAAGATTTGTCCTCAAAAGCAGTAAGTTTCTCTGGGTTTATTGTTAAATTTCGTAAAGGTAAATGGACTCGAACAGCATCTTGTTTAATGATTTGCTGTGGTAAAGAAATAACAGGAATAGACTTGTTTCCCGATACCTTTGAAACTTCTTTTGAGATAGTCTTGTCTTCCTCTTGTTCAGATATAATG
>CAYGUN010000017.1:0-7548 GCA_964353025.1 uncultured Bacteriovoracaceae bacterium | reverse complement strand
GATATAATGTAACTATCAAAATTTTTAATATCCTTTTGTGTATTTAATTCTTGGTAAACAATTTTTTTAATAAGAGTTGAGTTTTTCCAAGAAAAAAAGCCAAAATAATTAACTTTTGGTTTTGCTTTTCTCTGACTGGCTTCGTACGCTCTCTGCTTATATTTTCCTAAATTATAAACAGTTGCTAATATTTCAGGTTTTTTTGATATATCTATGTTGTACTTTAAGTACTCATCTTGTATTTGTTTCATTGTTGCGGCGACATACCTAATTGCTCCTTTTGGAGTAAGTAGCTCTTGAGCAATTTCTTCCTTTGTTTTTTTATTAGTACCCTCAACGCTTTGGACTACAGAATCGGCTTCGATAGCTACATCTAGATATAATTGTCCCCAGCCAAAAGAGAATTTCTTTCCAAAAACCTCACCATCAGGAGCTAATTTAAGCTTAACTAGAAGATCTTGAGCTTGATCACTTATAGATGTGTTAAGAGAATTTTCTGTCAATATAGCTGCAACAATTGCTTCTGGCTGAACACTGTATTTTTTAGCGGTTTCTTTTATCAGATCTCTTATTTCATTTAGAGTTAATGCCATAATTCGGTTGGGCTCTTTAAAAGAGCCATCTGAGTTTTTCAAGCTCGTAGCCCAACCATAGTCGTATTTAAGAAGCTTGTTATACTCTTCTTCCCAATCTATTTCTTGCGGAATCCCAACTGTAATGAAAAAGAAAAATAGAAGAAAAAACTTCGGAATCATGTAGGTCCTATCGTCATTTTTACTGGAAATGTGAACTAGAAGCAGTTTTTTTAGAAAACCCCTTACCAAAAAACTTAAAAATCAGAGTTTAAAACTCTAGTATCCAGTGAAGTCTAAGATTTAGATATTTGGGAATTTCTATAAATCAAAAAACAAGCAAAAAAAATGGCCACCCAAAAATAAATCGAGTGGCCTTGTTTTTAAATACTTTCTAGTTCTAATAGTTCATCATTTGAAATAATAAAGTCAAATTCACCTTTCTCTGGAGTTATGGCCGATGGGAGCTCAACGGTTAGCGGGAGTCTGGTACTTTTTTTAGCAGGCTCAGATAATTCCAGACTATTATCTTCTTTTTGAAAATGCTTTCTTAAATCGATGGTGGATATATTTTTTGCTTCTGATAAATCCAAACCACGTTCTTTTGCCAATTCTTCTTTCATTTTGAAAACCTCTTTTCCAACACTCCCTTGGGAAGTATTAGCTATACGGGCAGACTCTTGATAAGTAAGTCCTTTCTTGAAAAGCTGACGGATGAGTTTGCTTGGGCGAGTAGGTTTACGGCCTAAGATTTTTCCTTCGGCGCGAACTCTATTGAGGCCTGCCATAACTCTTTCTCTTAATATCGCTCTTTCCATTTCGGCCAACGCACCGATTAAAGTCGTCATTAAGCGGCCCATATGAGTCTTAGAATCAATAGCTTCAGTTATGGAAACAAGTTGGCAATCATGATGATCACATAATTCTAGCAATTTAAGAAGATGAGAACAAGAGCGGCTGATCCGGCTAAAACTAAAGGCCACGATAGATTTTATTCCACCGGCCTCCATTTCTTTGAGCATTTCATCTAGTGCTGGTCTTGATGCCTTAGCGCCTGAAACATTTTCATCTTGATAAATTCTGAAGTTGGTAATGCTATTTCTTTCAAAGTAATTTTTAACGGCCATCATTTGTGAAGCGAGGCCGGTTTTTTGATCTGCGGTTGAAACTCTTAGATAGGCTGCAAAAGATCTTTTATCATCAGTTCCCTCATTTTGTTGAGGGTTCATTGAAATGTTTTGGACGCTAATAGATGAGTCCTTCTAAGTGAAAAATGGTTGTGTTTTGTGCGTGCATAGTTAGTCCTTTGTTTGGTTTTAGTTTGTGGCGGACCTCAAACTTCTAGGTCCGCCAGGTCCGCCCATGGCGTGAAAGATACTGAAATAACGTGAAGAAAAATGAAAACGAGAAAGCGCGGATAAGCAATGATTACTTTCTATCTACTTGAAACTACTGGGTTTTTTGTTGATTAGGTTTGTACATCGGGTAGCTCCGGCATATCTCTTCTAACATATCTCTTCTAACCTTTTGAAATTATTCATTTCTTATAGCACATAAAACCCAAATGCCAACCGATGCCAGCCGATTAAGAAGGCGCAAAGGCTTGGAGTCATTCTAACTTATTGATATTATGCTATTTGTTTATATTTAATCCAATTTCAGCACTATTAGTACTTAAATCTAATTTGATTTAAACAAATTGTTAGTTTAACATGAAAGAAAATAAAGAACTATAGGTACTGTTTTATATGTCAAAAATAAACAAAATACTGACAGAATGGAGAGAAGGGGACTTGCATTCTTTAAGATGGCTAGAACAAAGAGGTGTAGGACAGAGATTGGCCTATAAATATGCAGATGAGCTTAATTCACTGGAGAGAGTTGGGCCTGGTGTTTATAAAAGAGTGGCGGAACCCATAAATTGGATGGGGGCCGTGAGGCTTTTGCAACAAGAGCTGGACTTTGACTTACATATTTCTTCAAAATCTGCCTTAGAGCTTGAGGGCCACTCTCATTATCTTATGATGGGACGTGAGAGGGTATATTTAAGATCGTATGGTAGTAAAAGTTTACCCAAATGGTTTTACTCATTGGATTTGGATGTTGAAATAATCTACAAGAGATCAAAAATATTTTTGCCTGATTTGAAATTTCTGAACAGGGAATTTGATAAGTTTCGATTAGTTTTATCTCCGAGAGAATTGGCCATACTTGAGTTTATAGATGATTCATCCTTATCAAATTCTTTGGAGACTATTGAAAATTATATGAATAGTTTGATGACACTAAGAAGTGAAGTCCTTCAGTCTTATCTTGAACTTTGTGGTTCAGTAAAAGTGAAGCGTGTCTTTCTATACATAGCAGAAAAGCTAAATATGCCTTGGTTTTCAAAATTGAATTTATCAAAAATAAATCTTGGAAGAGGCAAAAGGGTCATTGTAAAAGGTGGGGAGTTCAACAAGAAGTATAATATAACTGTGGACAGAGTTGGAGAGGAGAATCCTTTTTGATAAGAGATAAATATAAAAGGCAAGTAAGTTTACTTATTGATATGCTCCCATACGCTTTGAAGGATAAGAGGGTTGCTCTTAAAGGTGGCACCGCGATTAATCTCTTTTATAGAGATTTACCGAGGTTCTCAGTAGATATAGACCTATGTTATTTAAAATTAGAAGATCGGAAAACAACATTTAAAAATATTCATGAGATCTTATCCCAGATAAAAGAAGATCTTGAAAACAATCTAGGTGCATCAGTTATTTCAACAAATCCTTTAGATGGCCAAAAAGAATCAAAATTAATTGCAAGAATTGAGGATAATGAAATTAAAATTGAACCTAATTTTATTCTTCGTGGAAGTTTATTTGATTGCTCTGAGCTTGAGACAACCAATACAGTTAATGATGAATTTAATAAAAAAGCAATTGTCCAGTGTTTGAGTTTAGCAGATACTTTTGGTGGAAAAATATGTGCTGCTCTTGATCGCCAACATGCGAGAGATCTTTTTGATGTAAAGATACTTTTAGAGAATGAGGGTATTACTTTAGAGATAAAAGATGCCTTTTTATTTTATCTCTTGTCACATAATCGCCCTATCGATGAGCTTCTGAATCCTAATAATAAAGATATTTCTCAAACTTATATAAATGAATTTGTAGATATGTCTCAAGATGAAATAACTCTAGATGAACTTTTAAATACGAGGGCAAGTCTTGGAAGTAATATGTTAAAATATTTGAGCAGAACTGACAGAGAATTTATTATATCATTTGTGAAGAATTCTCCAAATTGGGGAAATACTAATATACAAAAAGTAAAAGACTATCCTTCAATCAAATGGAAACTACTTAATCAAGAGAATATGAGCAAAGATAAAAAGAAAAAATATATTATGAACATAGAGCGGTGCTTGAGGTAAATAATGGAGCAAATCTTTCATGATATTGAATTAAGTATTTCTCTATTGAAAATTACAGGAATAATTCTTTTGGTTCTAGGAGGGATATTTTTCTGTAGGTCTAAGCAGACTTTTCGGGACTGTAGATAATTTTGTGCTTTAGACTGACTGAGTTATTCAAGTCAAACTTATAACTATAGGAGTTTGATTATGAACACAGAACAACAGTCCCAAAACCCGCTTGCCAACATTCAAAACCTTGATGATTTATTTGCTGAAAATGGCATTGTCCAGAACCTCGTCAAATCAACTGTCGAGACGATTCTCAAGGGTGAGCTTGAAGACCATCTAGGCTATTCTTATCGCCAAAAGAAAGAACCTAGCTCAAATCGCCGCAATGGCTCTTATAAGAAGGCGATTAAGACTTCTGCTGGCAAGGTAGAAGTTGATGTTCCAAGAGACAGAGAAGGCTCTTATGAGCCTAAAATTATCCCTAAATATGAAGGGATTAACTCTAAACTTGAAGAATCTATTATCTCACTCTACGGCAAAGGAATGACGACACGAGAGATTTCCTCCCATCTAGAAGAGATGTATTCCGGTATGGAAATTTCACCGTCAATGATTTCAAAAATCACTGACAAGATTCTTGATTCGGCCAAAGAATGGCAGGCCCGTCCACTTGATGAGATTTACCCCATAATTTTCTTTGATGCTATTCACTTCAAAGTCAGAAAAGATGGAAAAATTATCTCCAAAGCAGCGTATGTTTGCCTTGGAATTAATAGCGACGGTATCAAAGATATTCTTGGTATCTATATCGGTGAAAATGAGTCCTCAAGCTTTTGGTTATCGGTTCTGACCGACCTTCAAAACCGAGGGGTAAACGATATTCTCATCGCTTCCATTGATGGCCTTAAGGGCTTTCCTGATGCTATTAAATCCATCTTCCCTAAGACTGAGATTCAAACCTGTATTGTCCATCAAATTAGAAACTCTCTCAAATATGTCGGCTCTAAATTTCAAAAAGAGTTCATGCGTGACTTGAAGCCTGTGTATCAAGCTCTCACTGAAGAGCTAGCTCTTGAGAACCTAAATTATCTTGAAGAAAAATGGGGTAAAAAGTATCCTGTGGTCATCAACTCTTGGAAGAATAATTGGGAAACACTCTCAACTTACTTCAAGTACTCAGAAGATATTAGAAAGCTCATTTACACCACTAACATCATTGAGAATGTTCATCGTCAGATGAGAAAAGCCAACAAAAACCGTTCTATCTTTCCAACTGATGATTCGCTTTTCAAGCTTCTGTATCTTGTCAGCAAAGATGTCTCTAAGAAGTGGAATACGCCTAAATGGAACTGGGGAATGATTATCTCTCAGTTATCGATTTATTTTGAAGGTAGAATTAAACTTGATTTGATGTGAGTGCTGGCCCTTCGGGGCCATGCTTTTAAAAATTCTGAGCTGTCGACTCAAACAGAAATAAGTTATCAAATACTTCATCTTACTGAAAGAGTTTTTGTCTGAATTGTTATCTAATAAAAATATTAATCAATAATAGGCCAAGGATATAAAACCAAAGATTCACTATTTGAATAGATAAGTTCAACTGCTCCACCAACAATATCAGCAATACCTTTTTCTTCTAATCTAGAAGTATCTATAATAAGGTCTTCTTTTGTGTCTCGAACTTCTTTTCCTAAATTAACACCAAAAGCCTTTGCATCATTTAAATAATATCGGTGACACAAGCTTGCGATAAGTATTACCTCTTTACCCTTTATACTTACAAGAGCAATATCTCCAGCAGTAGTTCGACCTAGTCCAAAATCCTTTTCATTGAATCGAATAGATTGAATATCAAGTCTTTCTGAATAGCCCTTTCCCACTTTTAAAGCGATAGTCTTTCTAGTTCCATTTCCAAGATCTAGGTCACAAGCAGTCTTATTTATAAGAGAATCTATTCGAGCTGTTCCTACTAGACCAGTAAAACCTTGGTTGAAATGAGTATCATTAGGGCCACAATTAGAACTTAACGAGTCGGTATCAGTTACGTGAGTTTGAGCAAACAAGCTAGTACCTAAACTTAAAGCTAAAATTGCAATTAATTTTTTCATAAGAGTTTCTCCAAAATTATGTTAAAATAAAATACTTCAACAGTATTTCATAATTCTGCAAAAACTCATAAATCTAAAACTTTGAATTGTAACTATTTTAAAATTGTCGATAAGTTATACAAAAATATAGCGGATATAATCATGCTTATGATTTAAGTAAATGACCGGATATAATCTCTAAGATACTTAGCAGAACGATTCCAGTCAGTTACAGGGCCTTGAATTATCGGTTTGACTGATTCTCTGGAGATAGATAAATTGAGGCTTCAACCAACGACTTGAATCTCAGGAAGTCTGGTCAAAGCACAAAGTCGTGCACACTCCCGACTTTTCTTCCCAATTTGAAGAGTGTATTTTTATTTGGGATTATAATCGGAGCTATAAATGCAGGACTAATTTTATCTTTTGGTAATACTGCTTACTTTTTGACTCCAACTATAATGGTTATCTTTGTGCTATTGTACTATTTTAATAAATTCCCACTTTATAAGTTAAAACATCTTTTGGTTCTCTCCATCTTTTTTTTACTTTCTTCTGTAACGTTTTTTATAGGTATCGCAGGGATTTTTTTCCATCTGGCGGTTGAAGGGAAAATTTAATTTATGCAAGGCCCTCGAATTTTGACTCTCATGTTTGAAGCCAGATTTGAAGTTTATCAGTTCATTGATACCTATTATAAACCGATGCTAAAAAAAACTGATGGCACTATTGATGAGTATGCATGGGGATTGGCGAATAATGATATTGATGCTCTAGGGCATTCCTATGTTAGCGGTAGGTATGTAATGGAATTTGGCGAAAGCACTGCCGATATCATGGGTAGACTTAACGAGTTTAAAAACTTCAATTTCGGTGTTAAAGAAGCCCCAAGCGAGAATATGGATCTTTGGAATAATTCCATTGGTCGTTTATATGGAAAGAAAGCAAAAAATAAACGGGAACTTTTTGATTTACTCTTAAAGGCTTTAAAAAATGGAGAGCTTATTATTGATTTAAAAGATCGAAGGAAATACAAAGGAGAAAAAAGTATAAAGAGATTGCCAGAATCTTTTGTTATTAAAATCAAAGAGAGCAAAACGGGTGCCAATATAGAGTTTTTAGATGTTCGAAGTAAAGTCGTTATGACAAAGCAGGAATTCATATTCGCCATTAAAGCGGACAAATATCCTGGGTATGGAGTAAGAAAACATGAATCTGGAGAATATCCTTACTCTATACGAGATCGATTTCAATTTAATAACCTTGGATAGAAATACTCCAACAAACCCATGCCAGCTATGCCAGCCGATTTGTGAAAAATGATTAAATCGAGTGAAGTAAAATGAAAACGAAAGAGGACGCAAAGGCTTGGAATCATTCGTAACTTGTTAATAATAAACATTTTAATCAAAACACGAATTATCATTCGGGTAGCTCTAGCATTGTCAATAATTCCAGTAGGTTAAGTGCCCAAAAGGGG
>CAYGUN010000016.1:0-18465 GCA_964353025.1 uncultured Bacteriovoracaceae bacterium | reverse complement strand
TTGCTTAACTCCAACAGCTGCTGGTATTGATGCAGGTAAAACTCTTTCAGCTGTTGCCAACGATAATGGTATTTTAGATGGTATCCCTAATGGGACCTATTGGACTAAGGTTAAAGCCTTTGACATTGTCGGAAACACGACCACAACTCCGTGTTCATCTGATAGTGTGGTGGTGGATTACTCACCGCCTGTTATCTTAGAAATTCGCTCTACTATGCAACCAAACCCAGATATCTCAACTTATCATCTCGGACAGATCATCAATATTGAAACTGTTTGGAGTGAGCCTGTTAACGTTTCAGGAGGGACTGTTTGTCTCGATCTTAACCTCAGTGGTGGGCGCCTTGCTTGCTATTTTACAGGTTCAGGTACCAATAAAGTTATATTCCGTCATACAGTGCAAGCAGGAGATAATACCACTGATTTAAGTTATGTGGGAGTGACTGCTATGTCTTTGGCCGGTGGTTATATTCGCGATCTTTTCGATACGACAGCTGATTTAACTCTACCAATTCCAGGTATCACAGGTTCTCTCTCTTTTAATGATAATATTATTGTTGATACTCGTGGCCCACAAATAGATTCTATCTATGTTACAGAGCTTGATGGTGTGACACCTAAACCAGATAATACTTATGGTGTTGGTGCTCAAATGAGTATTATGATTGATTTTGATGAACCTATTGCAATAGGTGCATCACCTCCACAGATTGCACTAAACTCTTACAGAATTGTTGATTGTGCCATTTTTGGGGGAGATAATAGTATTTTAAAATGTGATTATACAGTGGTTGAAGGTGATAACTCAGCAGACCTTGATGCTGAAAGTATCAATGCTTTAACTCCTGGTACGTTCTTGCAAGACCCTCATTTAAATGACGTCGTCCTAACTCTACCAACTCCAGGGGCCGTGAACTCAATTAGTGATGATCAAAATATTGTGATAAGCACTCAACCAGCTTTTGACGGAAATGTTTATGATGTGGCCTTCTCTTATAAGTACCCAGGCAAAATGTATATCGTAGGAGATTTCACTAAGTATGGCCTAGATGTTTCTCCTGGAATCATTAGATTAAATGCTAATCTCACCTTTGATGCTGCTTTTAATGCTGGTACTGGATTTGTTGGTTCGGTTAGAACTATTGCCGAGGCAGTCGATGGTACTGGTGATCTTTATGTCGCAGGAGATTTTACTCAATACCAGGGGGCCACACATAATAGAATTATTAGACTCAATGATAATGGAACTATTGATGCTGGATTTAATGCAGGGACCGGATTTGATGATATCCTGATGAATGTTCTTCCGGTCAATGATGGTTCTGGTGATATTTTAGTAGGTGGAAAGTTTACTGAATATAAAGGAATCGTCATATCGTCTAATAAAATTGTACGTCTAAATAATGATGGAAGTATTGATGCAAGTTTTGATGCAGGCAATACTTTTGGAGCAAGTATTGCAGAGCAAGTGAATGATTTCTTCTTAGAAGAGGATGTCTATGGCAAAGTTCTTGTTGCTGCTAGTAATCCAGGTGCTGAGTTAACAAGATTAAACGCCAACGGTTCTGTAGATAGAGTTTTTAATGCCAATGCAGGCCTTCAGGCAGTTGAGTTTGATCCTAATTTAAGAAAAGATGTTCTTGCAGCAGGAGCGAGTACTTTTGGTGGTATTGAACATATAAGTCGATTTGAAGAAGATGGAACAACTAGTTCCATACTTGCGACAGCGGGAACTTTATTTAATAACACTGTCGAAGATATTATTAAATCGCCCTTTGGTGATTCTAAATACTATGTAGTAGGGAGCTTTACAGATGCAGATGGTACTCCTCTAAATCGAGTGGCCAAAATTAATGAAGATGGAACGGCGGATGCTTCTTTTAATGCAGAAGTTGGAGCTGGTGCAGCTGGTAAAGTAACTGGTGTTGTCGCTGACCCTTATGGAACTGGAAGGATTATTGTTTTTGGTGAGCATACTGAATTTGATGGCAATGAAGGGCGTCGCTATTTTAGTGCATTAAACTCTTTGGCCGCGAGCACTTCACCTTATATAACAAATGTGGACTCACCTGGTGGAAATACGACTTATACAGTTGATGACACGGTAACGATTGAATTAACTTTTAGTGAAAATATCACTCTAGCAGGCGGAAATGCAAAACTTCTGATGAACGTTGGCGTTCGTTATGATGAAGCCGATTGTTCTTCTGTCACGGGTGGAAATACTCTTGTTTGTGATTACTTAGTTAAAGTAGGGGACACTAACCTTGATTTTGATGTTTCCAGCGAAAAGGCCCTTTACTTGCCAGCTGGTGTGACAATTGCTCAAACAGCAGCTCCCAATAATCCGGTCACATTACGTGTGCCAATTCCAGGAATTACTCCTTCACTTTCTAGTAATAGAGATATTGTGATTGATGGAGCACTTGTTTTTAACGGTGAAGTTTATGCTGTGGCCTTTACTAACGATGGAACAGGCTCTCTTTATGTCGGGGGAGATTTTACTCAGTACCATGGAGTTTCAACTCCTGGAATTGTGAAGCTTAATTCAGATTTAAGTATAGATGGAACATTTAATGCAGCCGCAGGTTTTGATGGACCAGTTTATGATATTGCGATTATGGCCGATGGTAGTGGACTTGTGGTTGTTGGGAATTTCCAAAACTATCAAGGGGCAACGGCCAGAAAAATTGTGAAACTGACTCATACAGGGACTCGTGATGGGACTTTTGAGGCCAATCGTCCTGATTGTGATACCAATGTTCTTAGGCCGATTCGGGCCGTGGCCGAGGCCTTAGATGGTAGCGGGAGTGTGTATTTTGGTGGTGTCTTGCAAGACTGTGGTGGGAATCTCTCCTCTGTTTGGAAGCTAGATGCTGCCGGAAACGATATCGGCTTTGCTAATATGATTACTCAAGGTTTTGTGAATCTCGGTGGAGGAAACTCGCCAGATGTGAAAGATATTAAAATTGATCCACAGGGAACGGAAGATTTATTTATCTCTGTCGCTGGTGGTGCCGGATATCCAGCTCCTACCATTCGCTTTACTGAAACTGGAGGCAATTTTGACTTTAGTTGGGTCACAAGAATCACGAAAGATGGTGAATATGTTGGGGTTCTGAATTTAAATGAATCACCAGATGCCGCGCCTACAACCATTGGTCTTTCTTTAAGAGATGATGGGGAAGTTTACTTAGGTGGAGACTTTCCTTCTTTTAGTTCAGTTGCTAATCCAACTACCGCGGCCAAGTATTTTGGAGTTGTTGATCTTAGTGGAAATAACTCAACGACTTTTGACTCAACAGGGGCCAATACTTTTGATGGAGTCTCAGGCAGAATAAACTCTATTGCTCCTGCCAGTGATGGTTCAGGGGACCTTTATATTGGTGGACGTTTCACGAGCTTTAAAGGTTCGGCCCAAGCTGGACTAATAAGAGTTAATCGTGATGGAACAGCTGATGTTGTCCCTGAAATTGGAACGGGACTGGATAATATAAATACTGACTGGGTTAATGACCTGGCCGTTGCTGAAGATTCATCAGGGCTTGTGGCCGTAGGGGGAAGTTTTACTCTGTTTAATAATAGAATTGTTTCAAATATTACTATTGTTGATCCACGTGTAGACAAAGCTAATCCAGCTCCAACTATTTCAAGAGTTCATTCTCCAGATGCGGGAACTATTGCAGCAGGGCCAATTGATATTTATATTGAATTCTCTGAAGGTATTACATTTAATACAGGTGGTGGAACTCCTTATATCCTATTAAACCTTGATGGTATGGCGGTGAAAGCTTTCTATATAGGAATGCTCAATGCAACTACGGCCATCTTCCAGTTCACTATTGCACCGGGAGATAATACTCCCGATCTAAATTATATTAATAAATACTCTTTTGTTACAAATGGTGGAAGTGTCACTAGTACGGCCACAGGAAATAATGCTATCGCCACTCTTCCAAGAGTGAATGGGCCTAACTCATTAGCTGGGCAAGAAAATATCACCATCGATACAACAGCCGTTATTACAAATGTGACATCGCCTACAGCTAATGGACAGTTTGTTATTGGTGGAATCATTGATGTGGATGTCACATTTGATCAAAATGTCTTTGTGAACTCGGGGACCCCAACTCTGACTATGGGAACAGGTCGGATCAAAGGTGTTGCTAACTATATTTCAGGTAGTGGAACTCCTACTTTAAGATTGAGATACACTGTTGGGGCCTATGAGCATAGTGATGATCTTGATTATGATAATACTGGGGCCCTCGCAGGAGATATTGTTAACTCAGTAGGATCTCCTGCAAACTTAACTCTTCCAGCCACTGGCGGAGCTGGTTCTCTTGCTAATAATAAAAACTTAGATGTGTATTTAAGAAGTTTTATTAAGCAGGTTGGTGCCACGATGGTAACAGAGGAAAGTGAAATTATCCAAGTTACAGGTGATGAGCTTTCTAAACAAATGAATGGAACATTTCACAATAACGGTGGAGATTTTTTCGTCGTTGGTGTGACGACTGCCGACTTTGGAGAAACTCATGGTGGTGGAGGTAATGATGCCTTTGTTACTAAATTTAACCGTTCAGGTAAGATCCAGTGGAATACTCAACTTGGGGCAACCACAGTTGATGTTGGCCTGGGTGGAGATTCTTCCGGTGATGATAGAGTAAAAAGTGCTTGTGTGACACCTTATCAAGATAAGGTAGTTATTCCTATTAGAACAGGAGCTAACTTTCTTGAAACCAATGGTGGTAATGATGACCAAGTTGTTGTTCAAGTAAATGACAACGGTAGTGTTGATTGGGCCCGTCATTACGGAACAACGACAGCGGTAGCTGAGTCATTGACTATTACAGGCGCTGATAAGCCACGGGCCTGTACTTTTGATCCTGCTGGAAATGTTTATGTCTTAGGTGATACAAATGCTTCTTTTTATTCAACTGCTGGTGGCGGTGGTGATATTCTCTTAACTAAACTTTCAAATACAGGAACTCATTTACTTGGTTATCAATATGGTTCTGCTGAAGGAACTTCCGCAGCGGCCAGTGATGATGGGCAAGTGATTTATCATGCTAATAATAAACTTTATGCTGGAGGCTCTATTAATCCAGGAGCAGCATTTATAGAGGCCAATGGAGCAGTTGATAATGATATCTTTACTCATAGATTTTCTCCGGCAACATTGTCATTAGACTGGTCTAAGCATTATGGGGGATCTTCTTTAGGGACAAATATTGATGCTAATGAATCGATTCAAGCCATTTTAGCGGATAATTTTAGCAATGTTTATTTAGCAGGGAGCACTAAAGGAAACTTTGGAGAAACTAATGCTGGAGGAACAGATATTATTATTTCAAAAGTTTCTGAAACGAGTGGTGGCATTGTTTGGACCCGTCACTTTGGATCAATTACTCAAGGTGGTGGTGCTAGTGGAGATGATGTTATTAATGCTATCGCTTTAGATCAAGTAGCTGGTACGTTGTATGCTTTTGGAACAACCACTGGCAATTTTACCGAAGCAAATGCTGGTGGTACAGATTTTGTTATCATCTCTCTTAATATGACAACAGGAGCGACTAATTGGGTTAAGCAAATTGGCGTTACTACTGCCACTAACTTAAGCCTTGATGCTTCAGGCAGTGAAGGTGCCTCTGCCATTTATGTTGAAAGTGGTTCTCAGGCCATTTATATGTATGGTCACTCTAATGGGCCTTTTGCTGAAACGAGTGGTGGGAATAACGATATTGTTATTATGAAAATGAAGTCTGATGGAACTTTCAACCCTTAGAATTGTCTTTTATTTAGACACCACCTTTCTTCTTTACAATCAAGACCTTTATCTTTGAATCAACTATCAGACCCTGGTATAAGGTATTATGAAATTACTTTATATCTTGGCCTTATTAAGTTCTTATGTTTTTGCTCAATTGCCAATGGCAAGCAGCATACGTAAAGGTGATCGCATTCAAATAAATGAGGGAATCGCTAAAAATAGTTTTTACGATTTAAAAAAAGATAAGAGAAATTTTCTCGTACGATTTGTCGAATCAACTCCTTATATTCTTCACTGTGAAACTTATGTTTCTACTCAATATAGAGATGAAAGTGGTACGTGGCAGGATGGTATTAGCGTTATTTTAAAAGATACTCCTATGGTCGTTACTGCTGTTACGGTCACAACGCCTGAGGATTTTGATAGAAACTTTAAATCTATTGCGAGACAAAAAATTGCGGTAACAGCTTTTAATAAAGGAAGTCCCCATTCAAAAGATATGGATTATCTGAATATTACTTGTGAAAGGCCATCTCTTGCTTCAAGAAAGGTTAGAAATATGCCAATCACTCTTGATGAAGTTCATCGTGCTTTACGTAATGATATAGAAATCAAAATTCAAAAATGAATCCAAGAAAAATATTACTAGAGAGAATGGAAGAGCTTGAGTCCAAGCAAATGGGATGCGCCAGTTGCGAGGGATTTTGTTGTACCTATCAGGCCAACTCCATGCAAATTACGCCACTGGAAACTTATGAGATGCTTCAGTCTTTAGGAGAGTTATCAGCTGAACTTAAACAACGGCTTAAAGAGAATATTAAAGAATTTAGACTGGATAAAGAAATTTTCATCTCCCGTAATAAAACCATGCGCAGAACCTATACTTGTCCTTTTTTCAAACATGAAGCTCTCGGGTGCTCAATTAATCCAGCAGCGAAACCCTATGGATGCCTGGCCTTTAATGCAGGTGAGCGCAATGTTTCTGAGTTTGGAAAATGTGCCTCAGATGAAGGCCTGTTAGAGGAAGTCCAAGCATTGGTGGGAGATGCTAACGAGGTGTTTAAGCAAAAATATGGGGTTTCATGGACTAAAAAACCAATTCCACTGGCCTTAATTGAGTTAGAGGAATATCTTAGTCGACTTGAATAGGCTTGAACTTGACGCACGATCGTGCTAGGATTGGCAAATGAGCGAATTATCAACTAAAGATAAAATTATTCAAGCAGCCTATGACTGGACTTCAAAGTTTGGTTTAGAGTCTATCACTATCGGTGAATTGGCCAAAGCTGTGGGGATGAGTAAGTCTGGTCTTTTTGGTCATTTTAAGTCGAAAGAAAAACTTCAAATTATGGTGCTAGATTTCACAGCACAAAACTTTACTCATATGGTAGTGCGACCTGCCATTAAAAAAACTCGTGGACTCGATCGTCTTGAGGCCATGGTTGATAATTGGATTAAGTGGTCATCTTCTGCAAACGCTGGTGGTTGTCCATTTATTGCCGCTGCTATTGAATTTGATGATAGACCGGGAAATATAAGAGATAGGATTGTTCATTATCTTGAAACGATGACGGGCTCATATTCTAAAGCTGCCGATATTGCAGTGGAGGAAGGACAATTACCTACTGGTACAGACACCAAGCAATTGGCCTATGAAATCTACTCTTTAATGATAGGTCATCACGTTTATAGCAGACTTTTGGCCGATCCTGAGGCGAAACAAAGGCTAAAAATGGGCTACTCTAGGGTAATTGAGAAAGCTAAGAGCGTGTAAAAAAATTTGGCAACAATAAAGCACGAACGTTCGCGCTTTAAATATGGAGGTCACAAGTGGCAGCTCAAATCAAAAAAATCAAAGGACTGATGCTTGAATCACAAAAAAGAGTTTTAGATCTTTATGAGACTCAAACATTAAAGAAACTTCAACAAGAGATCTTACAGCTCTCTGAAGAATTTAATCCAGAGGATCTTATTCAGTTCATCTTTAATTATTATTATCAAATGGATTTTTCGGTGAGTGATATAAATCAAGAGATTATACGAGAACTTGAGTCTCGTTAACGCGCACTGATTGTAGACGATAGCATTGTTTTAAGGTTTAATGTGGGCAAACAAAAAAGGATGCCCACATATGAAAACTCTGAATGTAAAGTCTCGTCTTAAAACTGCACCATCGACTTTAAAATATTCAACCCAAATTAAATCACGCAGTGGTGAGGAAGTAGAATGTGCATGTCCTAAGGCCACACGCGGACTATTGGCCATTATGAATATGCATGCCGTAAATGGTGGGGCCGCTTGTCACTGGGGAGGGCCTGCTGCTATGGCAGAATCTATGAGTGCACTTCATACAATAATGTTTAAAGACAAAAATTGGTTTGAAAATTATAATTTTGTAAATGATATCGGTCATGCTGAAAATGGGATTTATGCTCTTAAGGCCAACTGGGGTTATGGAGATCTTAGTATCTCTGATCTTTGGAAATTTCGCTCAATTGAGTCCAAGCTTACAGGCCACGGAGAATCTCATCTTTATGCTGATGGTGTGCTATTAAGCAATGGCCCATTAAGTTCAGCTGTGCCTCAAGCACAAGGCCTTGCTATGGCCGACAAAGTGGCCGGACGCGCGCGAGTGACAATTTGTTCCATGAGTGATGGTGCTGCGATGGAAGGTGAAGCCAAAGAATCTTTCGCTGCTATCCCAGGACTTGCTGCCAAAGGTAAGATGAATCCTTTCGTTTTAATCGTCTCTGATAATAATACAAAACTCTCAGGTCGAATTGATGAAGACTCTTTCGATATGGCACCAACATTTCGATCGCTTGAAACACTAGGGTGGAATACGGTCTTTGTTGAAAAAGGAAATGATCTGCAAACTTGTTATCAAGAATTAGAGAAGGCCATTGAGTTAGTTAAGAAAGATTCTACCAAGCCTGTTGCTCTCGTTTTAAGAACAGTCAAAGGTTACGGGGTTAAGTCGACTGAAGTAAGCAGTTCAGGAGGACATGGTTATCCTTTAAAAGCTTACTCTGAAGATATCTATGCTTTTTTAGATGAGGTCTTTGAAAACAATACGCCAGCTGAATTTAAGCAATGGGCGCAAGAGGCGACGGTTAAACCTGAGTCAAAAGGTGGAAGTAGTTGTAAGAGCGAAAAAGCTCAAGGTGGGATTGCTCGTGGTGCAATTAAAGCTGCCAAAGAAGGATTGCCTGTTTTTTCTATCTCAAGCGATCTTCAAGGCTCAACTGGGATGGCAAGTTTTCAAAAAGAGTTTCCAAATCAAAGTGTCGATATTGGAATTGCAGAAGCGAATATGGTCTCAACTGGAGCAGGCTATGCTAAAGCAGGCTTTATTCCTATCGTTGATACTTTTACTGCCTTTGGTGTCACTAAAGGAAATCTTCCTTTTATTATGGCCTCTCTTTCACAATGTCCTATGATTGCAGTGTTCTCTCACGCAGGTTTTCAAGATGCTGCTGATGGAGCTAGCCATCAAAGTTTAACTTATATTGCTGCCATGAGTGCTATTCCCCATACGAACCTTATACAAGTCTCTTGCGCCCAAGAAGGGGAAGAGCTGATGTATCAGGCGATTAAAAAAATCGCATCAGAGCGCGAAGCTGGACGTGATGGTGAGAGCTATATCTTTTTTGTGGGACGTGAAAATTACCCAATAGAAGTCAGTCCTGGCATGAAGTATGAGCTAGGGAAAAATCAGATACTAAGACAAGGCAGTGATGTTGCTATCGCAGCAGCTGGTCCTGTTCTGTATAAGGCCATAGCAGCTGCGGATGAGCTGGCCAAAAATGGAATCAAGGCCACGGTTATTAATCAATCCCATATTAATCATTACAATAATCAAGAGATCATTGCGGCCGTTAAGTCATCTGGTAATAAACTTATCACAGTTGAAGATCATCAAGTTATTTGTGGGCTAGGTTCTCAACTGGTGCATAATTTTCATCAAGCGGGTTACCATGATTTCAAATCATGTTCCCTTGGAGTGAAAGGTGAGTTTGGTCAATCAGCTTATCTTGCAGATGAGTTGTATGCGAAGCATGGGCTGGATGAGAAAGCGATTGTTGCAGCAGTTAAATCTTTGTAAACTTAATTATTTAAAGATGCTTTTTAGAGATAAAAGGCATTGTTCTTACTAATAGGGACTCTGTAACCAAAGCCAAAACTTTTTGATTTAACTTTAATGATAGGCGGAAATTGCGCTCTTTTATATTCTGAGTTTTTATAAAGCGTGACTGCTTTGATAATATGTTTTTTTTCAATGCCCATATCTTCTAAGTCTTTAGCGCTCAACCTATAGCTTAAAATTCCCTCCAGTATAGTATCTAAAATGTCATACGGAGGTAATGAATCCACATCTTTTTGATTGGCACGTAACTCTGCAGATGGAGCACGAGTGATAATCTCAGTAGGTATCATATTGTCATGGGCCTTATTTATATAATTTGCCAGTAAATAGACTTCACTCTTATACACATCGCCTAAGAGACTTATGGCCCCTACGCTATCGCCATAAATAGTGGAGTAGCCAACTGCAATTTCAGATTTGTTTGATGTGTTAATAACCATTGAACCAATTTGGTTTGAACGAGTATACAGTAGAGTTCCTCGCATTCTGGACTGAATATTCTCATCTGATAGACCTTCTAGTTTTTGAGAGAAGACTTCTTCAAAAGTCACTCGACCCAATTTATGAAAACCTGTGATAGGAAGAACATAAAAAGGAATATTAAGCTTTTCACACATCTGCTGTGAAAGGTTAAGACTGAGATCACTTGAGAACTCACTTGGCATATAAATGGCCTCAACTGATTGACCTGATCTCAGTGAGAGCTTGGTTAGGGCAAGAACCAGGGCCGAATCCATTCCTCCTGAAAGAGCGATGGTGAATTTTTTAAACCCACACTTACTGGCATACTCTTGCAATCCAAAGCACAGGGCCTGTTGCATGAGTTTAAGATCGCTATCATTTAAAGGAGTGAGTTTATTATTATGGATATTAGGCTTAAATAAATCATCCCAAGTATTTTTGACAACTTCGTCTTGTGCTTTATATTGAGTTTTTGCAGGCAGTGAGAACTCAACTTGGTCTTGCTCAAACTCACGTGCTTTAATAACTATTTCATCAGCGTTACAGACAAAACTCCCACCATCAAAAAGAACCTCATCCTCCGCTCCCACGCGATTTAGATAGATAAAAGGGCATTTTAAACTATGGGAGATTTCTCGTGCTCTGTTGTGACGAGACTCATGCTTATCTAGGTTAAAAGGTGAGGCACTTAAATTAATGACAGCATCAAACTCAACTCCTAGATTCTTTAAATCCATAGTAGGATTTTTCTTATGATAAGTGGATGGCCACATGTCCTCGCAAATTTGAAGAGCAAGTTTTTTACCCTCAAACTCATAAATCTTTGTTTCATTTCCTGCGGTGAAATATTTCTTTTCATCAAAGATATCGTAATTAGGTAGTAAGACTTTTGAATAGATATCAATGATTTGTCTTCCTGGAATAAGTTCATAAATAACATTTTTAATAACTTGAGCTACTCCATTAGAGTCAAATTCATACTTAAGTCCACCCATTAAAAAAGAAGTTTCATTTGATTTAGATTTCAGTGAAAGGGTATTAAGCTTTTCTAAAAGAGCGTGATATTTTTGAATAAATGAAGCTTGCAAGCATAAATCATGTAAAGGGTAGCCCGTTAAAAAAAGCTCTGGAAACAGGTGGAGTTTTTTTTCTTCTCCTGCATCGATAAGATTTTTAATCGTTTCATATATTGAGTCGAAGTCAGCTACTTGATGATGTGTTTGATGAATGACTATTTTCATAGTCTAGGAATAACTAAATTAGCTGGCCTTTGCAATCTTTTTATTATCAGACTTTCTTTTGGTATAGATTTCTTTGAATTTCTCATGAAGGGCGGGAAACTTTTCGACAATTTCCAAGAAATCATCCTTATGGAGCGTATAAAGATCACAGTATGACTTTGAAATGACGTCCGCCGTTCTTTCAGTCTTCTCTAGTAGGGCAATCTCTCCAAAGAACTGGCCATCTTTAAGTGTGGCCACAACTTTTTCTGCGGCCATGACTTCGACTTCCCCATGGGAGATGATAAACATTTTCTCGCCCATATCACCATTTTTAATAATATAGTCCCCCGGAGAGTAATAGCACTGCTTAAGACTTTGAGCGATAAGTTTCAAGCAAGCTGTAGGGCTTTCCCGAAAGATATGGACATTATCAATTAACTTGATTTTCATATAGATTTGCAGTTCATCTTGGAGAGCGTGGGGTAAATCATTAATAATAGCATTATCCTTATCACTCATTCTTTCATTGAGAAGGTGGTGATAAAAAGAAAAGACCTGTCTCTGCAGAGATACTGGAATATGATAGTGCTTCATAAAAAGACCAAGCTCATTGATTTTTTCTTTCTTGGCTTCTTTGAAACGATCGGCTTGAATGATCAAACGTGAAACGTTACCAATAACAACACCGTAAGTACCAACCCCTATAATCATAATAAACATAGTAAAAATTCGACCAACATTTGTGGTAGGAGTAATATCTCCATAGCCAATTGTTGTGAGTGTTGTAATGGTCCAGTAAAGAGATTTGTTGTAAATTGTGTAGTTATCAAGGCCCGCTTCAAAAGGATTTAGATACATCCAAGCGCATGAGATCCAGTGAATAATAATGAGAACTCCTGAAAAAATAAGGCCAAGCTTATAACCCTGAGGAAGTAAGGACATTGAATTATAGAGGGAAAAGATCTTAAGCATCCTGACAACCCTTAAAAGCCTTAAAAGTCCAAAAATAGGAAGACCAGCAAAATCAAAAGAATATGACATTAAGTCAAAAGGAATGGCGCAAACTAAATCAATAGGAAACCAAATACTACTTAGATAAGGTGTTTTTTGTTTTTGCCAAGCTGTGGGAAGTGATGAATGAGTATCTTTTAGTTTATAAAAATCAGTGAGATTCAAGAAAATATCAGTAATAAAAACCAATGATATAATGCCATCAAAAATAGCAGAAGATGTTTTCACATCAAAATGAAAAACAAAACTAAGGGGAGCTTCAACCGCTGTCCAACAAACTGCTGCAAAAATAACAAGTTGCCATGCTATAAATTGAATATCTGTCTTTTCATCAAGATTAAAGTTTATCATTCCGCTCAAGCTCTAAGGTTCATCTATTGTTCCTAAAAACAGTTCGGCTTATAAATTCAAGACTTTAGAACTTTTTATAAAGTTTTGAGAAATTCAATAAGTTGAAATTTTTCTTCCCAAGAAAATTTTTCATTTCCGGATTTGTCAGTGAAAATGCGTTGATAGTGACCTGAGTTACTAAGGCCCGCTTTTGTGGTGTCATATAAGTATTCTTTACTCTCTTTCCAGCTTTTAGGCACATCTTTACCCAGGGGATAGCCAGCACACTTAGAGTCGTAGTCAGTTTCTTTATCCAGGGCCTCTCCCATCCAAAACTTTTGAGGGCGTTTGGATGGAGCAGTCATTAAAGCGCAAAGATTGGGAATCGAATTATTATGAAAATAAGGCCAGCGTGCCCAAATTCCAACTAAAGGTTGAGGAACATAACCTTTTTGCTCTTGCACCTTCATTCCCATCCACTTGGCGATTTTAAGTTCATTCATTCGTTCTGCTAAATAACCAATACCTTGGGCCCTGAGAGGATCGGTTCCAACATTCTTAATAGGAGTGGTGTCATGATAAACGACTCTATGATTTTCTAAAAGTTCATTGCTTGTCATGTGAGAATTGTCACTTAAACTCCAGTTCTTTTGATACTGGCCATGGCAGCCTTGGCAGTTTTTAACAAAAAGTTTTTCACCTTTTTTTGCCTTGTTTATATCAATGGCATCAGTTGGAAAAAAATCAGTATACCTTGGTGCCTGAGTAGCGAAAGCTGCACTGGTGAGCTCTTTAACAGGTCTAGGGTTATCTTTTAACCATTGTTCAAGTTTTTTTAAGTCAGCTCCTCTACCAATTTCATTCCACAAAAAATTAAGTAAAATAGGATTTCCCGCAATAATCGATCCATCACTTAGCCACTTGGTTTTGTATTTGAGATTCCACCAAACAGCAGGCTTGCTGTCAGCTCTCAGAGTTTCTAGAGGGTGTTTGCGAGGAAATAGAGCAGTCTGAATATATTTGGTCGCATACTCATCTGTTCCACGTCTGGCAAGACTTAGAGAAATTTGGGCCAGGGTAGTATCAAGTCCCAAGGCCTGAGGGGGCTTTGTTCCCACCCAGTGCATGGTATTTTGAGTTTGCCTTAGCATTTGTCTTTCACTCTCTGTTGCCTTAAGGCCCAATTTAAACAGGTGAGAGTTCACTAACTTCATCCCTTGTTTACCCATATGAAAAAAACGATTGGCCCTAGGGAAGCGGTTGGTAAGTCCAATGATTCTTTTCCCGAAAAGATTTCCACTGTGGCAAGCGGCACAGCTAAAGGTCATACCCTTCGCTCCTTCTCTTTCAATGATGGTTGCACCCATTGGGTACTGGGTGACTTGAGGAGACATTTGCGGGATTTCATAGGAGCCTTCATCTTTGTATTTAGGGTAGGTGTGTAATCCCAACCAGCTAAACATTCCTTCTAGATCATCGAAGAAGGCAAGGTCTTTAAGTTTAGAGAAAACATATTGACGAATAGGGTCCTTTTGATCGGTTTGGAAAAAGTATTTTAGAGGGTCAATGGGAATAAGTAATTCAGTGGTTGCTACAGGATAGATGAGAGCGTGTTTAAGCCCTCTTTGATTGAAAATGGACCACGAGTCTTCTTCTAATTGGTAGATATTCTCTCGACTAGCAAAAGATTCTCCATTTCCCAGAGAAGTGTAAACTGACCAATCAGGTAGCTTTGATTGAGCATATAAAGCTGAGCATAAAAAAATGGTGAAAAAAACTGTTCTCATCCTTGAACCTATTTTATTTATTCATCCGTTGAATAGAGTTTAGGATTACTTAGTAGAGCTTAAGCGTCAATCAATTGAATCTAAAAAAATCTCTCATATAGCTAACTTTTTCAATGTCACATGTAAGAAATCACAATAAACTAGCACTTAGAATAATAATGGAGGATTTATGAAGATATATCTAATGTGCTTACTACTTGCGACTGCTGCTATGGCCAAGAAATATGATATCAACGTGTCAGATAGTAAAATTGGTTTTGAAATTTTTAAATTTAAAATTAACGGGCCAGTTAATGGAGAGTTTAAAGAGTATGAGGGAAGCTTTGACTACGATGAACAGACAAAGATATTAAAAGAAGTAAAAGCAAAGATTAAGGCAATCTCGGTTGATACTCAAGAACCCAAAAGAGATAAACATTTAAGAAGCGCGGATTTTTTTGATGTGGACAAATATAAGACAATTAAATTTGAATCAACTCAAGAAGTGATACTTGATGAGAAAGGTGAAGGTAAGCTAAAAGGGAAGTTTACTCTTCATGGGATTACAAAAGAAGTTGAACTGAATATTAAGCTTAAAGATAAAAAGCAAATTATGTTTGAAGCTAAGACCAAAATTGATCGTTCTGATTACGGTATCAAGTGGAATAAGACCTTTAAACTTGAAGACTTAGCAAAAAAAGTTTTAGGTGATGAAGTTAAGATAGAGCTGAAGATAGCTGCTAAAAAATAAAAAGCTTCTTAATTAAACTTTTTATAAATTTTTTCTATCTCAGTTGATAATTTCTCTTTAGTCAAAGGATGTGACATATATCCTTCAGCACCGGCCTTAGTTTTTTGATGGGCCTGTGCTTTTTGAGGGTTTAGTCCTTTTGCAATAATAATGGACTTGCAATGAGGGAATTTCTGTCTGACTTGAGTGCTGACCTGGTTCACTGCTTGAGGACTGCCGTCATAATTTAAAAACAATATTTTAAACTCAATCTTAGTTAAAAGTTTATTTAGTTCTTTCACGTCTTTTGTCACGATAATATCTAAGTGAGAGGGAAAACTACTCTTTAATTGAGAAAACATGTCAGACCCAAAATCAAAACAAATAATGGGGAACACTGGTAGAGTCGTAATCTCTGTATTTGTTTGAGAATCATCAGTATCGATAGAAAATTCAATATCTACGTCGACGATGCCCAGGTCTTCATCTTCTTGAGGTGCCTGACCTTTGGCCATTTGCTCTTTCAATTGGTTAACGTCTAATACAACAGTCGTGTTATCATCTTCATTATCGGCCATAGAATCCACCTTTTGTTCATTTTAACTTATTTTTTTAAGCTTTCCAGCACTAAGTCTTTCTTGCCATTGGCTTTTAGTGTTAAAGTGAAATAAAGGAATTATTATGATTAAGTTGATTTATTTACTTGGGTTTATTCTTTTGTTTTCTTGCCAATTTAAAAAACAAACAGTGTTTGAACTTAGTGATTTTTATTTAAACTACAAAGGACAACAGGGAAGTTCCGACTTCTCACTTTATATTGGTCCCAAGCAAGAAGCACCACCAAAAATGCAGGTTGAGTTTGAAGTTAAGGATTCAAATCTCTATACCTATTTTCCTGGCATTACCTACGTAGCAGAAATTCCGTCAATTCTTAATGGGGTAAAAGAACTAGCTATTGAAAATTTTAATTTATTCCTCGCTCAAAATACGGCCCATTTAAGCTTAGATAATTATTTATCCATTGATGATGAAACAAAAAATCTGGAAGATGTGACCCTTGATTGTATAGGTGCATCCAGTGAAGAGCAAGAGATCTTAGACAGTATTCTCGATGCTTGTTTGAGCAAAGGTGATCTAAGATTTTACTCATTTAAAGATGCGGATGATTTTGAAATAACCAATGCTAAGGCAAGCATTCGAAACTCTTTTATTTATTTTGAAGGACAGATTCATTCGACTATAAATGGGAAGTTTAAACTTGAAGGTAAAGCCGATTTTAATAGGAGCAGTCGGACGTTTTCTTTGAGAGTGGATAAAGTTAAGTTTGGTATTTTATCGATTAAGGGAAAGTTTTTCAAAGAGCTTAAAAAGATGGAAGGAGACTCGTTCAAAGTGAACGAGCCTTATTTGTATTATCAGTTTTGACAAGCGATATCTAGATTCTCTTTATACTCATCGTATTTTGCTTTAACTAATTGGATTCTTTTCTTCTTTTCATCCAACTCAATATCAATTTGCTCTAGTTCAAAATTCAGTTGAATAAGTTCACTTGAGTTGAGGTAGGCCTTTCTGATTAGGAAGAATGATCCAACCCCAGTTCCTACTCCAAGTAGAGCTTTAATAATACTTACTTTTGATTTAAATGTTCCTGCCTTGATGGCCTTATATGAGCTGTAACCAGTATAAACCGTTGTGGCCGCAGCTAGTACACCGCCAGAGATCCAAAGCCAGTTTTTATTGTTTTTTGTTGTGGCCTCATCAACTGCTTCTTGGAGAGCATTAACATTTGATTTAAACTCTGCTTGCTCTTGTTCATATAATTCAATTTGTGCTTTTTGATCAAGCAGTGACTGACGAATTTCATCACAGTTTTGAGCAAATGCACTTAGTGTAAGAAACGATAATAAGAAAACCTTCAACATAAACCTCTCCTTTGAAAACTCTTAGTCAAACAGTGCATTCTCGAGTGTGTACCGTAAACAGTAGAGCACTGCGTTTATAATTTTTATATTACTGTCTAAGAGCGAATCTGTTATTTAATATCACCCCAAGAAGAATCAAACCTATCCCTAGATAGGTTGCAAGTGAAGGGATTTCATCAAACAAAAAGTTACCCCAAATAACGGCATAGATAAGACCGAAATAGCGAAAGACTGCTGTTTTTGCAATGCGCTCACCCTGGTATCCTTTGGTCATGAAAACTTGTGCGACATAAGCACTCACGGCCATAGCGATAATTTGGGCCCACTGTGTTAATGTTGGATTTTGCCAATGAGCAATCATTAATGGAGTGACAATAGGTAGAGCAATTAGCGGAAAGTAAAAAATGACCAGCTGAGGATCGGCTTTACCTCCCAGCATGCGTATACTGGTATAGGCAAGCCCTGTAAAAAAGGCGCCTGCCATTCCAATCATGAGTTCAGTAGTATTAATATCAGGTTCAAAATTTTTCATGATGACGACACCTGCGAATGCCAACAGCATAAAAGGAAGTTGTATCTTATTAAATTTTTCTCCAAATAAAACAGCGGCAAGAACCACAGAGAAAAGAGGCGAAATATACTGAATGGTGACAGCTGAGGCCAAAGGCATTCTTTGGATAGTGTAGAAATACATGCAAAGCGCAATGCTGCCACTGGCACCACGCAGTACAAGAAGCTTCCAATGCTTATTTCTAAAAGACATTTTCTTTTTACGGATCATTGCGCCAGACAAAATGAGAACAATGACCGAGCGAAAAAAGACCAGCTGGAAAATATTAAAGTCATGCAATGATTTAACAAAGATATTTACTAGGCCAAAAAAAATTCCTGCCACGAGAATGTAGACGATGCTTTTATTCATAACTAAAGTACTTATATGTCTACCAGCAAAACTACTATCCAGATAGATGGAATTGATTTTATTTATTTAAAGGGAAACCCTGATAAGCCAACTGTGATTATGATGCATGGTTATGGTGCCAATTGGGAGGATCTTTTTCCGTTGCACTCTTTTCTTTCACCTGAAAGTGATTGGAATTG